>NZ_JAMYLA010000051.1:0-52832 GCF_040317725.1 Mesorhizobium sp. M1396
CGGCCTGTCCTGTGAAAGGACGACCAGGATCCTCTCGGTCTCCTTCCCACTTCAAACATAGCATGGGAACAACACACAGGATCCTGGGGTCTGCGCTGCGTCGCTTCGCTCCTTGCTGCGCCCCAGGATGAAGAAAACCATGTGCATTTCCGCCAAGCCGTCAACATAAGGAGCTAGTGCCTTACTTCCCCAGCTCGATCGACCGCAACCGCGCTGCCTCGACTGCCTGCGTCAGCAGGTTGGTCAGCCGGTCCTCGCCCATCAGCACGTCTAGCGCCGCGGCCGTCGTACCATTGGGGCTGGTCACCTGCTGGCGCAGCACGCCCGGCTCCTCGCCGCTTTCGGCGGCAAGCGAGGCAGCACCGTAGACGGTCTGCTTGGCGAGCAGCTTGGCGGTTGCCGTCGGCAGGCCGGCCTTCTCGGCGGCCACGGTCAGCGCTTCGATGAAATGGAAGATGTAGGCCGGGCCCGACCCCGACACGGCGGTCACCGCGTCCATCAAACCCTCGTCGTCGATGGTGGCCACTTCGCCGCTCGCCGACAAAAGGTCGGCGACGAAACGCTTGGTGTCGTTGGAAACCAGTCTGTTGGAGAACACCACCATCATGCCCTTGCCGATCGCCGCCGGCGTGTTGGGCATGCAGCGCACGACTGGCGCGCGATTGCCCAGGACGTCCTCGAAGGTGGCGGAAGGCGTGCCGGCGGCGATGCTGACGAAGGTGGTGCGGCCATCGGCGAAGCGCTTGTAGGCGGCGGTGACGTCGCGGATCACCTGCGGCTTCACCGCGATGACGACGAGATCGGGCACGGCATCTGCCGGAATGCCGCTAGCATCGGCTGATGTCGCGCAGCCTAGCGTTTCCGCGCGATTGCGCAGATCGGCTTTGGGCTCGACCACGAAAACCGCCGACGGCGCAAGCTTGCCGGATTTCAGCCAGCCCGAGAGCATGGCGTAACCCATATTGCCGCAGCCGGCGAGAACAAGCCTGATCGTCATCGAAAGCCTCCCAAGGAAGGCCTTCACATAGACGCTGGCTGTTCCGTGGGGAAGCCCCCGTCAGGAGGAACGGGAAGATCGTGCACCGTGATCGGGGTCACGCACGGCCATCGGCCGCAGCGAAACTTGCCTCAGCCCAAGGACGCCGAGCACGAAGAACAGCCAGACCGGGTCGCCGCGATGGAAGAAGAAGCTTTCGAGGAAAGCGTTCAGCGCCGTGAACAGCACCACCATCATGAAGAAGTCGCCGAGAAAGATGTTTTCCCTGCGCAGCGGAATGCGCATGTAGTCGCGCAGCGGCGCGATGAGGAAGGTGTAAACCGCCACGCAAAGGGCCGGAATGCCCATCAGCACGGCAATATCGAGATAGCCGTTATGGCCGTGCACGATGGTTCTGATGTCCCACGGCCGGTCAAAAGGCTGGTCCTGGTTGAGCAAGAGCGGCGTGCCCCAGAAGCTTTCATAGCCGTAGCCGGTCCATGGCTTCTTCGCCAGCATGCCGCCGGCGAACTCCCACAGCGTCGTGCGGCCGGTATAGGTCATGTCGGGGAAATAGATCGCCGCCAGATGTTTCACCGGCGGCAGGAAGACGATGCCTAGCGTGCCGACCGCCGTGGCGATGATCGCCAGGGCAAACAGAATCGGCGTGCCGAGCCGCATGCCTATCAGGCTCGGGAACATCACGATCAGGATCGAGAACGGCACCAGGCCGGCTGTTGTCTTTGAGCCGGTGTGCAGCATGAAGATCATCGCCGCGAAGAAGATCCCGGCACCCCAGTACCGTTGCCCGCGCCGGTAGAGATAGAGGCCCGCGAAGCTGAGGCAGGCCATGATTGGGCCGGCGATGTTCTTGTGGGTGAACACGCCGCGCCACAGGCCGGCATGTTCGGGCTCCTGTGAGTCGGCGGTGTGCATCGCCTCGTGCGGAAAGACGATGAGGCCGAGATAGGAAAGGACCATGACCACGACGGCGGTGAAGATGATGACTTTTGAAAAAGCTTCGGCGTCGCGCGGCAGCACCAGGATCGTCGCCACCGTCAGGATGCCGATCAGCGTGAAGGAGGCGGCGCGCATCGCAGACGGCGGATCGGTCGCCAGGATCACCGACAGGAAAAAGAAACCCAGCATCAGCATCCAGGACGGGCTGAGCAGCGAGCGGACCACGCGCGGATCGGCAAAGGCCATCAGCGAGAAGATCGACATTGCGCCGAGCGAGCTGAAGCCAAGCTGGTTGACGATGTCGCCGCCTTGCCCCGTGAGTTCGGCGCCGGCCGGCTGGAATGGCCGGAAGGACACCATGGTGACGGTGAACAGAAGCGCCGCGATGGCGGTGGCCACGCCTTCGCGCGTGAACGCGGCGCTGAGCGGGGCGCGCTCAGTTTTTCTCAGGCTGGCGGTATTGCTCATTGGCATATCCGAATTCGGCCAGCACGCGGCCCAGCGCCACATGGACGGGGTAGATGGCGATCGCCGGTGATCCGGTTCGCACTAGGCGGATCAGGCCGCGAAACGGCGAGGCTGCAAGCAGCGCCAGGCTCTTCAGCAACACCTTGGCGCCGGCGAGTGGCCTGCCGGCGCGTTTCTTCTTTTCGACCAGTGTCGAGATCACGCCGTTGCGCAGGCTGCGGGCACGGATCCAGTCGGCTTCGATACGCCGGGCCGGAACGGTTTCTTGCACTTCCGCTTCGGCGCACCAGCCAAGCACGAAGCCGCTTTGCGCCGCCCGGCTCAGGAAATCGGAATCGCCGCCGCCCATGAAATTGAATTTGAGGTCGAGAAAGGGCGGCCCCATCGCGGTCAGCACGTTGCGTCCGACCAGAAGATTGCCGGAGGAATAGAGCGCGGGCACGCGTCCCGTCTCCCGGTAGGAAGGCGCGAACACCGGATGCTCGGCCCATCCCGCATGGGCGGGATCGGCAAACACGGGAACCTGCGGGCCGCCGACGACATCGGCGCCGAGCGTCTCGGCCGCCTTGCACATCCGTTCCAGCCACCGCGGATCGGCGATCTCATCGTCGTCGATGACCAGCAGATGCCGGAAGTTCGGGAACTGCAGGATCGCTGTCTGCCAGCCGGCATTGTAGGCGCTGCAATTGCCGCGCTCATGCGCGATGATGACCAGACCCGGTATCTCGCCGCGCTCGAACAGCGGCAGTGCCGCCTTGGCGCCGGCCCGCGCCTCGGCCTCGTTTTCCATGACGATGACGGCAAAGCGCCTGCCGGTCTGCTGTGCGCGCAGCGACGCCAGCGTTTCCAGCACCTGCTCGGGCCGCTTGAAAGTTGGCAAAGTGACGACCGCTTCGATGGCCTCGACGTCAAGCCGCGGCGAGCGTCCCGCGATCGATACCGAACCGTCCGATGGCAAAGGGATCATCCGTGTCCAGCCACATGGTGAGTTGGGTTCTGGGTAGCACCACGGTGATAAGGTTTCGTTAATCACCTTGCACGGAGAAGCCCCGCAGACAGGGGCTTTCGGTCGTCGAATGTGCTGGCTTAATCAAGGGTTCACCGCACTTTGCTACCGGCTGCACCACAGGATAGGTGAGATGCATCTGCTGTTCGCCACATCGATCGTGCCCGACGGCGCTCTCGCCTCGGGCTACGAGATCGCCAACGCCGCGATCATCGCCGCCTTGCGGCGCGCTGGCGCGCGAGTCACGGTCATCGGCTTCACCTGGCCGGGGAAACCCGCGGCCGATCCCGACAACACCATGGTGCTGGGTGCGATCGACGTGCGCACGGACAATGCCTCCGCACGGCAAAAGCTGGCCTGGGTCGGCAAGGCACTGCTTTCGGGCCTCACCTTCGCGTCGGCCAAGTTGCGCGCCGTGTCCGACGGCGCTGTTCTCGCCGCCATCGAGAGCGCCGGTCCGGTTGACGGCTATGTCTTGAATTCCGTGCAGTTCGCCGGCGCCTTCGAAAAACTGTTCGCTGACCGGCCTTCGATCTTCGTCGCCCACAATGTCGAGCATCTATCGGCGCGGGAGAACGCCGCTGCCGCCGGCGGCCCCTTTCAGCGCCAGTTGTTTCGCCGTGAGGCGAGGTTGCTCAAGATCGTGGAAGAGCGCCTCTGTCGCCGGGCGCGTTTCGTCTTCACGCTCGCCGAGGAAGACCGCGCGGCACTCGGTGTCGCCTCCGACGACCGCTCGGCGGTGCTGCCTTTGGTGACCGGCGTCGAGGCGCCGACCTGGAAAGGGCCGCGCCATATCGACTGCGATGCGGCTCTGATCGGCACCTGGACCTGGCAGCCGAACCGCATCGGCCTCGACTGGTTCCTGGGCAAGGTGGCGCCGCATCTGCGGCGCGACTTCCGCATCCGCATCGCCGGCAGCATGCCCGCGGGCGTCACGTCGAAGCATCCGGGTGTCGAATTTGTCGGCCGCGTGCCGGACGCACAGGCCTTCGTGCGTAGCGCTGCCGTCATCCCGCTGATCAGCACCGCGGGCAGCGGCGTCCAGTTGAAGACCATCGAAACCTTCGAGCTCGGCCTGCCGTCCGTCGCCACCAGCCGCTCGCTGCGCGGCATCGACCATCGCCCGTCCAATTGCGTCGTCACCGACGATCCCGCCGCCTTCGCCAGGGCTCTCGAAGCCGCGGCGGCCGACGTCCGCGACGTCGACGGCAGCACATTCCGGCGTTCGCAGGTCAAGGCGCTCGACACCGCCATCCGGCTCGGCCTCGAAAAGCTCGAGCCTGTCAGGCAGGAGGCGTTTGCATGAACATGCATTCCGCCCGCGCCGCGTTCGGGCACGACTCCCTGAAGACGATCCTCGGCATCCCGGTGGTTGCGATCCGCTGGAACGATGCCATTGTCCTGCTGAACCGGCTGATCGCCGAGCGGCGCTTCACCAAGGTCAGTTTCCTCAACGCCCACAACGCCAACATAGCCTATACCGACTCGGTCTTCGCCGAGGCGCTCGATGATTTCCTCATCCTGCCCGACGGCATCGGTGTCGATCTGGCGGCGAGACTTCTCTACGGGGCGCCGTTCCCGGACAATCTCAACGGCACCGATTTCGTCCCCGCCTTCCTGCAGGCCTCGACGACGCCGCTGACGGTCGGGCTGCTCGGCGCGACGCGCGTCAACGCCGAAGCGGCGTCGGTCAAGCTTGCGGCACTGGCCGTGCAGCACCGGTTCGTGGTCATCCATGACGGCTATTTCTCGACCGCCCAGCAGACGGAAATCGTCGATCGGATAGCCGCGCTGCGGCCCGACGTGCTGCTCGTCGCCATGGGTGTGCCGCGCCAGGAATTGTGGATCGAACGCCACATCGACGCACGCCACTGCACGCTGCCGATCGCCGTCGGCGCGCTGCTCGATTTCCTGAGCGGCTCGGTGCCCCGGGCGCCCTTGTGGATGCGCCGGCTGCGGCTCGAATGGCTGTTCCGGCTGGCTGTCGAACCGGGCCGCCTGTGGCGCCGCTATGTGGTCGGCAATCCTCTGTTCCTGCTGCGCGTCGTCAGGCAGAGATTCTCGCATGCACCCGAAGCTGCGGGAGACATCCGTTGAACAGCAGGTTCGTTCCGGGTGCCGCTGTCGAGCCTAGCCCGCTTCGGCGGATGCCGACGGCGGCACTGGTGACGGCAAGCTACGCGCCCGATTTCGAGCGCTGCCGCCTGTTGTGCGAGACACTCGATCGCCATGTTTCCGGCGCGGCGCACCACTATATTCTGGTCGAACATCGCGATATCTCGCTTTTCCGTCAGTTGGAGACCAGCTGGCGTACCATCGTCGACGAGCGGGAATTGCTGCCGCGCTGGCTGCACGCCTTCGACGACCCGCTCAGCCTGTTTCGTCGGCGCATCTGGCTCAGCCTGAAGACCCAGCCGCTGCGCGGCTGGCATGTGCAGCAGCTGCGCCGCATCGCGATATCGGCGCATGCATCCGAGGATGTGCTGATCTTCTGCGATTCCGACGTCGCTTTCCTCAAACCTTTCGACTGCGGCACTTTCTGGCATGATGGCAAGGCGCGGCTGTTCCGCCGCGACGGTGCGCTGGCGCACGAAGGTCATGAAGAGCATCGCATCTGGTCGCGCAACGCGGGTGCGGCGCTTGGCATCGACCCATCCCGGACATCGAACCACGACTACATCTCGACGCTGATCGCCTGGCGGCGCGACACCGTGCTGGCCATGTGCGGCGACATCGAGAAGGCCCATGGCCGAAACTGGGTCGAGGTCGTCGGCTCGGCGCGCAAATTCTCCGAATGCATGATCTACGGCCGCTATGTCGACGATCTGCTGGAGGGCGCCGGCCACTTCCACGGCTCGGAGGAGTTCTGCCGTGTGCACTGGACCGGCGAAGCGCTTTCGGACGACGAGTTCCGCCGCTTCGTTGCCGCCATGGCGCCGGAGCAGGTGGCCATCGGCATGCAATCCTTCATCGGCACCGACATCGGCCGCATTCGCCGTTTGATTGGGCTTAACGAAGCATGATCCCGAAAAGTGGGAACCGGAAGTCTTAGACCGGCTTCGCCGGCTTGCGCATCGCCGAATAGGTGAGCAGCGTCGAGGCGAGGTACAAAAGCAGGAAGACGACATTGAGCGACAGCACCAGGTTCGGCGTGTCGAGGATGGTCGTCAGCACATAGGTCAGCAACAGCGCCTTCAGTGCGGCGAGCAAGCCGAGATTGAGCGCCCGAACCAGCGTTTGGCCGCGCGCGAACAAAAGCTCGGCCTGGTATTCGACCAGATTGCGCAACCCCGGAACGCAGATCGCCAGCACCACCAGCGGGGCGGCCTCGGCGACATTCTTGCCAAGCGCATTGGGGAAGAAGTGCAGCACGATGCCGAGCGCCAGCAGCGCCGCTGTCGAGACCGCGAACACGCCGCCTTCGATGCCGCTCTTGACCGCCAGCCGTGACAGCATTTCCGGCGCGCGCATCATGCGCTGCACCAGCATCATCGAGAAGGTTCGGATCGGAATGGCGGTCAAGTCGACCAGCCGCATGATGATGGCGTAGACACCGGCCAGATGCGGGCCGCCTATCGCCAGAACCAGCAGCTTGTCGAACTCCATCTGCAGGTAGAACAGCACTTCTGCACCGGCGACATAGATGGAATCGGCCAGCCGCCGGAGATACGGCTCGATGCGCAGCCGCAGCCGCTGTCGCGGATAGAACCAGCCGAATGCCAGTATCAAGGAGGCGGCATTGGAGCCGATGTAGAACCACGACCATATCCAGACGCTGTGTTGCGCGGAGAACATGAACAGCACCGCGCCGAGCGCCCGCAGCGCCGTCGCCAGGATGGCCAGCACCGCGGCGCGGCCGAATTTGCCCAGACCGTTGTTGACGATCAGCGCCACCTCCACCGGCCGCCACAACAGCGCTTCGGCAAAGACGATTGCCGCAAACACCGCCAGCGGCACGGTGCTGGCGAAGAAGATCAGATAGACGCCGAACGAGGCGGCCGCCAGGAGCGGCAACGACAGCAGGCCGAGCAGCAGGAAGCCGGCGGTGAAGGTGCCGATCAGATTGGGGCGGATAGTGGCGGTGCGGTAGAGTGCCGAGATGAAACCGAAGGCGAGGATGCGCGACAGCATGACGCCGGCCGCCGACGCCGTGGCGAACATGCCGAACTCGGAAATGGACAGCGTGTTGGCCAGCGCGATGAAATAGGCGAGTGAAAACACCAGTCGCCCACCGGCGCCGCTGATCGCCGAGAAATAGTCGCGAAGCAGCCCCCGTCGTTCGGCCAAAAAGCTGCCGATCCGGGCGAGGGGCAGCCTTTGCGGTATGTCACTGGCCTGCGTCATGTCTCAAACAGAGCCTAGGCCGGAAAGCTTAACGTGCCGTTCTGGAGCTTAAGGCTGTGTTGTTGGCAAGCGGCGGGCTTTTTGCCGGTCTATCCGCGCCCGCTGATCTGGCAAAATCGGTTTCGGACTTGATCGGCCCGGCCGTGAAGATTATCCGTCGCGTTTCTCCTCGTACTTCCGGTCGAGGATCCAAAGCGCGATCTCCCAGGCTCGGGCGCGGGTACCAGTGACCACGCATTGTCCCGCCCTTCAGCTTGATTAGACCAATCAGTTAATAGGCTGGTTCGACGCCTCCGTTGCGGCTCATCCAACGCTAGCGGCGCGGAATCAAGTTCCTAATTTCCGCTTTGAAAGTTTCATTTGTTAATAATTTAGGTATTGCTAATGCAAAGGAAGTCAAAAGTCAGCGTCTCAATAAGCGGTTGTATTGAAAAGCCCTTCCGATATGCTTTGACCAACGCTTGGTCATCACGTTGGGGGGCACCCGCGACAGGTGAAAGGGGCGTAGTGGCATGCGTTAAGGGCACTCTGAAGAAGGGAACCGTGCATGCTTAGGAGATCTCTCGCATCGAGTATTGCGGCGCTTGCCGCGATCGTGCCGCCGGGCCCGGCGTTCGCCGCGACGGCGACCGGCAACATGACCGTTCGCATCACCATCCAGGCCGAATGCAAAGTTCAGACCGCCAGCGATTTGGATTTCGGCACGAGGGGCGTCATCGATGCCAATGTCGATCTGACCAGCACGATAGGCGTGCAATGCACGACCGGACAAACCTACAATGTCGGGTTGAGTGCCGGTGGCGGCGCCGGCGCGACCGTTACAACTCGCAAAATGACCGGCCCGGCGGCGGCGACAATCAGTTACGCGCTTTACCGGGACACGGCTCGCACACAAAATTGGGGTATTACGGTCGGCACCGACACAGTCGCGGGAACCGGCAACGGCAGTGTCCAGAACTTGACCGTTTACGGACGGGTGCCGCCGCAATCCACACCGGCGGCCGGCGTTTATACCGACACCGTCGCGATCACCGTTACCTACTGACAACAGCGAAGCGAGAACGACATGCGAACCATGCTTTCAAGCATTGGCGCGGCGGCCCTTGTTCTGCTGTGCGCCGGATTTTCACAAGCCGCCTCGCTGAGGGTAGCCCCGACCAATCTCGAACTGATTGCACCAGACAGTGCTGCGGTTCTCAACCTCCACAATGACGCGAAGCGGCCGATCAACGTACAAGTCCGCGTCTTCAGATGGACGCAGGTGGATGGCGTTGAACGGCTGGAGCCGACGTCGGACGTGGTGGCCAGCCCGCCTTCAACCAAACTCGGCCCCGACGCCGACTACGTGGTCCGGGTCCTGCGGGTCGGCAAGGCGCCGGTTCGAACCGAGGAAAGCTATCGCGTTGTCGTCGATGAGCTGCCGGACCCTTCGCGCCGACAGGCCGGGACCGTGACCCTGGTCCTGCGGTATTCGATCCCGGTCTTCTTCCGCAGTCCCGACGCTTCGACGCCGAACGTGTCGTTCAGTCTTTCGCGCGCCGGCGGTGGGCTGATCCTCAAGGCACGCAACGACGGTGATAGCCGACTGAGACTGTCAAACATCACTCTCAACCAGGGAGGTAAAAAACTAGCGAGCCGCAGCGGACTTGTTGGCTACGTTTTGGGTGGGGCATCAATGCAATGGCCGATCGGCAGCGGCAAATCGCTGTCCGGAAGCTCCGTGACGCTTAAGGCGCAGAGCGATTTTGGACCATTCGATGCCACAGTCGCCGTTCAGGGTCGCTAGCACCGCGGCTGCCGGCGTTCTTGTGATTTGCTCTTCGTCGCAGGTGAACTCGCAAGAGATTCCGGACGCACCGGCACAAGACATTTCCAATTCGGCTCGGCCCGCTGGGCGCGATCTCTATTTGGAAGTGTTTATCAACGACATTTCATCTAAGATGATCGGCAACTTCAAGGAACTGCCGGATGGCGGCCTTGCGGCCGCCCCAGGGGAACTGCAGGAGGTCGGCCTCAAACCACGCGAGGAGGTGATCGACGCCGATGGCCTCGCCAGGCTTGATCGGTTGCCGGGCATTTCCTTTCGCGTCGATGAGACGGCGCAGCGGCTTTATGTCACCACCACCAATGACGGTCGTGCCGCCCGCACGATCGATGTCGGCCCGGCGGAGAAGCAGGATCGGCTGAAGCCGCAATCGGGCTACGGGGCCGTCCTCAACTATTCCCTCTTTGCAAGCTCGAACACGCTGTTCGATGATAACGTCGAGTTGTTCCAGGGCGTCTCAGGCGCCTTCGATGCACGCGCCTTCAGCCCGTACGGAACGCTGGCCCAGTCATTCATTGCCGGCTACTCTGAAGGGGAACTCCAGGACCTCACCCGCCTGAACACCACCTGGAGTTATTCGGACCCTGACCGCATGGTCACCTACAGGGCGGGAGATTTCGTTTCCGGTGGCCTGTCATGGACCCGGCCTGTTTATCTCGGCGGCATCCAGGCACAGCGCAATTTTTCCCTTCGTTCGGATCTGGTCACCCTTCCACTCCCCTCGTTTGAAGGCACGGCTGCCGTGCCTTCAACCCTAGAGGTCTATACCCAGAATGTACGCACCTACGCCGGCAACGTGGCGGCAGGGCCATTCCAGGTCGTCAACGTGCCGGTGTTCACGGGAGCCGGAGAGGCACGCGTGGTGCTGCGAGACAGTCTTGGAAGGGAAACCACGGCAACGCTTCCGTTCTACGCATCCAGTATGCTCCTGCGACAGGGCCTGCTTGATTTTTCGGCCGAGGCCGGACTTCCGCGCCGAAATTTCGGCGTCGAATCCAACGACTACGACCAGCGCGTCATGGGCGTCGCCACCGCCCGCTACGGGCTTGCCAACTGGCTGACGCTCGAGGGCCATTTCGAGGGCGGTCAAGAGCTGCTCAACGGGGGATTGGGTGTTGCCTTTCCGCTCGGACCGTATGGCGCTGCTTCGGTTGCGGTTGCGGGAAGCCACCACGACGGAGACACCGGCTCGTTGGTGAACGCGTCGCTGGAACTCACCTACGAGGGATGGTCGCTGTACGGCAGGGTTCAAAGGGCGTTCGGAGACTATGAGGACATCGCCTCGGTGACGGCCGAACCAGAATTCTCGGGACCGGATGGTCTTCCGATCTTCAGTCCCGGCGTTCCGCGCGCGATCGATCAGGTAACGCTGAGCGTGCCGATGCCGCTCGATCTGTCGAGTCTCAACCTTTCCTACACCCACCTGGAGGATGCCGAAGGCGAGCAGAGCCAGATTGTCGGGCTCTCCTACAGCCAGCAGATATTCAAGCGAAGCACGCTCTACGCTACGGCGTTCACAGACCTTGAAGACCGCGACAGTTTTGGCGTCTTCGCGGGGATCTCGGTTCCCTTCGGCGAAGGCATCACCGCCTCCACGGGAGTAGAGCAAGGCCCCAATGGTGTGAACGTCGTGGCCGACGTCGCCAAGGCAGAGCGGCTTGAGAACGGAAGCATCGGCTGGCGTGCGCGGACATCGGAAGGAGACGTTCCCAACCGCTCGGCGGCGGTCAGCTATCGCGCTCCGTTCGCGCGCTTCGAGGCCGGCGTCCAGCAGTATGATCACGATGTTCGGGCGACGGCGCGGATGGATGGCGCAATCGCGGTGGCCGGCGGCAGCGTATTCGCAGCCAACCGGATCGACGACGCCTTTGCCGTCGTGGATGTTGGCACGCCGGGCGTGGAGGTTGAACGTCAGAACAGACCTGTCGGCAAGACCGACCGTCGTGGCCGTATTCTTGTGCCTGATCTCAATTCCTACGAACTGAACACGATTTCGATCGATCCGAAAAATCTGCCGGTCGACGCCGATGTTCCGGCCACCAGGGAAACGGTCGTGCCCGCCGACCGTAGCGGCGTGGTTGTGAAATTCGGAGTCTCGGAAACGCCGCGGGCCGCGCTGGTTACCATTGCGGACAAGGGCGGGGCGCCATTGCAAGCCGGCCTTTCCGGCAAGCTTGAGGGCAGCTCTGAAGACTTCTTCGTCGGTTATGACGGCCAAGCCTACATTCGCGGGCTGAGGGCGCACAACGCAATCGTCATCGATCTGAGTGACGGAAAGACCTGTCGCGCCGAGTTTCCTTACAAGCCAGTGCCGGGAAAACAGGTCGTGATCAACGATCTGAAATGCTTGTGAGAAAAGGATCAACCATGCTTCGTGCCGTCGGTTTTGTCCTCTTCTTGGTGTTGCCCTCGCTGTCTTTTGCGCAAAGTTGCAGTTTCAGCAGTTCCAACCTGAATTTCGGAAGCGTCGACACCCTATCTGGCAGCCAGACTAACTCAACAGCTTCGATCAGCGTAGACTGCACCGGGATTGGCCTGCAGCGCATCCTGATCTGTCCCAATCTCGCTGAGGGCAGCGGCGGAGCAACGTCCGCTGCGGCGCGTCAGATGCTGAGCGGAGCCAATCCACTCAACTATCAGATCTATTCGGATTCGACGCGCAGCGTTATCTGGGGTTCGTACAGCTGGCCCTATGCCGCCCGTTCGCCGGCCTATGCCCTGACGCTGAACGCTCTGGGATCAGGATCGGGGGCAATTACCATCTACGGCGCTGTTCTGGGCGGACAGTCGACGGCTGTTCCCGGAAGCTATCTTTCGACGTTTTCCGGTGCGAACACACCGTTTCGTTATCGCTATAGTCTCGGCAGTGACTGTACGACGTCGGCGGGCACCGCAACCACCACCAATTTTACGGTGAACGCGTCCGTGGCAGCGAACTGTCTCGTCACGGTCCAGAACATCGACTTCGGCGCCAAAGGGGTGCTAAGCGCCAATGTCGACGCCACCGGCGGGGTTTCCGTCACCTGTACCTCGGGGACGGCCTACACCGTATCCCTCAATGGTGGCACCACAAATTCGGCCCCGACGGCGCGCAAGATGTCGAAGGGTGCCGAGACCGTTACCTATGGCCTCTACAAGGACACGGCACGCTCGCAACCATGGGGCGATACGGCGACGCCCGGAAGCACGGTGCCCGGTACCGGAAACGGTCTCGTCCAAGCATTGACGGTGTATGGCCGGGTGCCGCCGCAGACGACGCCCTCGGCCGGCGTCTATACGGATACGGTGGTGGTGACGATCACATACTGATCGTTGGTTGCATGACGGCACGCCAAGATATCCAATTTTACTCACGCCCGCCTTCTGGGAAGAGAATACGCCAGCCGACCTCTGACTTCGCAGAGGGACAGCATTCTGGGTGGCCTGGCTTAACGGCCCCTTAACCATACCAGTGCCAAGTTCCAAACCAACGAGTCCATGGCCAAACGAACTGCCCAGTTCGCCTATTTCTGCCCATTTGACGCCAAAAGAAGTTCCCACTTCGCGGAATTCTGGGCTTGTAAGTTTAGCGTGGGCTAACGAATGGCCAATCGCCGTTCGCAGGTCGCCAAGGGTAAAGTTCCGGACGATGGTCGACAGGGAAAACCGCGAAGACTGGAAGCGCGAGCGCTCGTTGCTGGCGCTAGGCCAGGCTGTGCGCGGCGACGAACCCGACGCGTCCCTGGTCTCGATCGGGGACCGGGCAGACCCGTCATGGCGCGAGGATGCCGCCACGCGTCATCGTCTCGCCCGTTCACAACGCGAAACGCGGACGAACCCGAAGCTGTCGGATCCGGCCGCAACGGACGGGTATCAGGCTGGCTATGAGACGGCCTCGTCGGTGACCCCTGCGCAAACCACGCCACGGACACAATCTACCGAAACCGCAGCCGCCTATCGCCCCGATCCTGCATCCGGACCCTATCGTTCAGGCGACGCGCCGGCATCCCACGACGACGGCGCCGACAGCCAGCGGTGGAAGCCGCTGATCGATCCGATGCAGGTCGTCCGTGGTGTTGGCAAGTCGAAGACGCTGATCGTGACGACGACGATACTGGGTGCCGCGCTCGGCATTGCCATCGCTCTGTCGACGCCGAAGAAATACGAAGCCACCACCGAACTGATCGTCGATCCGCGCGACCTGAAGCTCACCGATCGCGACCTCACCCAGTCGGTCGTCGCTTCCGACGCGACGCTGGCCATCGTCGAAAACCAGGTCCGGGTGCTGACATCAGGCACTGTTCTCAACAAGGTCGTCGACAAGCTCAATCTCGTCAACGACCCGGAATTCAATGGGCAGGGCGGCGGCCTCGGCGTCATGTCGCTCATCCGCTCCGTCCTGTCACGCAATGACGGGCCAGGTGGTGTCGACGACACCCGTCGCCGGGCGCTTGCCGTCGGCAATCTGGCCGAGAGCCTTTCGGTGGAACGCGGTGGCAAGACCTTCGTCATCACCGTCAGCGCCACCACGCAGAATGGCGAGAAATCGGCACTGATCGCCAACACGATGACGGATGTCTTCCTGCAGACCTTCGGCCAGATCCAGTCGGATACCGCAGGCCGCGCCACCGACGAACTGACGGCAAGACTGGACGAACTGCGCAAGGGCGTCGAGGCGGCCGAGCGAAAGGTCGAGGATTTCAGGGCCTCGCACGACCTTGTCGACGCGCAGGGCCACCTCATCAGCGAGGATGAGATGATGAAGCTCAACGAGCAGCTGGCGGTTGCCCGCGCCCGCACGCTTGAACTCAACGCCCGGGCCGCTTCGGCGCGTTCGGTCGACGTCAACTCTGTTCTCACCGGCACCTTGCCGGAGGAGATCAACTCCAACACGATGAGCGATCTGCGTTCGCAATATGCGTCGCTCAAGCAGGAGGCTGATCGCGCCGCCATCCGATTCGGCCCGCGCCACCCCGAACTCCAGGCGCTCAATGCTCAGCTTGCCGGTGCACGCGACCGCATCGCAGCCGAGCTGCGCCGCATCGGCTCGTCGCTGCAGGTCGACCTCAAGCGCGCGGTCCAGCTCGAACAGGATCTCGCCTCTCGTCTGGCGCAGCTGAAGGTTCGCAGCGGCGACGTCAACGGCGATCTGGTGTCGATGCGCGAACTGGAGCGCGAGGCTACCGCCAAGCGCTCCGTCTACGAACAGTATCTGCTGCGCGCCAAGGAGACCGGCGAGCAGAAGGACATCAACACCGCCAACATCAACGTGATCTCGAAGGCCTTCGCGCCGCTGGAGGCGAACGGGCCGTCGCGGGTCGTGGTGGCGCTTGCCGGCCTGTTGCTGGGCTTTGCCTCCGGGATTGGGCTCGGTGCCATGCGCGGCGCCTATGAGAGCCTGCGCGACACCGCCAATTCGCGATCGCGCCGCGACCGCGGCGCGGACCAGCGCCGGACGCCCTACGAGGACAAGCCATATCGGGCAGCACCCCCGCCGGCGCCGCAACCACCCGCGCAGCAACCATCGACACCACCAACTGCGCCGCCACCGCCCGTAGCACCACCGCCTGTCCAGCAGGCCGAGATCACGCCGGATGAAGGCCCCGGCAGGGTCAGCGCGCTGCTGTCGAGGCTGCGCAAGGCCGTGTCCCGCAAGCCGTCCCCGGAAGAGCCCTTCGATACCGAGTGGGTTTCCGCGGAAAACGGGAAGCCAACGCAAGATCCGGCGTACTCCCCCTATCCCCAGTCGGCGCCGGCCTTTACGCCTCGGCAGCAGGTCGCGGCGGCCTACCCGCCGCCGCTGCCGCCGCCCGTCCGGTCCGGTAATCCTGTTCCCTCTGCCCAGCAGATGGCGCCGCCGCCTCAGCCTCCGCACATGGTGCCGCCGCGAGCGTATTCGGGCCCGCAACTCTATCCCTACGCGCAGCCTTTGGCCTACACGCAGCAGCCTGGCTATCCGCAGTCCATGTCGGCCCCCAATGCCGGGCAGCTGCCCTATCCGCCTCAGCCTGCTTCCGCGCTCTATCCGCAACATCCCACCTCGCCGCAGCAGGAGACCCAGCCTCGCGAGCCATCTGTGGAGGCGCGGCAGGCCGAGCAGGACGTCGAACCGCAAGCGCCAATCGAGGAAATCCGCGCCAGCCTGCGCGAATTCCGTGAAGCAGTTCGCGAACTCACCGAGAGCCGCGCGCGCCGCCGTTACTTCTGAGCCACAAAATTCTTCGCGCTGTCGTACAAAAACATGCCGGTTTCGCGTAAACGGCATGGGACGGCGCTTTGGCGGGATTGCGTGTTGGAATTTTCGTGAAGATGCCACGCTGTGAAAGATCAGAAAGCGCGTAGCTTCCGGAAGCGCCGCGCTTGGGCATTTTGGTGTTGAGGGTAGTCCATGGCCGAAGTGATTGATGGTAAGAGCGTTGCCGAAGACGTTGTGCGGACGGTCAAGACGCTGACGGCCGAGCTTGTCGCCAAAGGCAAGGCCAAGCCCGGTCTTGCCGTGGTCATCGTCGGCGAGGATCCGGCCAGCCAGGTCTATGTCGCCTCCAAATCGCGCACCGCCAAGGAATGCGGCTTTCATTCCGTGCAGCACACGCTGCCGGCCGAAACCTCCGAACCGGAATTGCTGAACATCATCGGCGACCTCAACGCCGATCCGGCCATCAACGGCATCCTGGTGCAGCTTCCGCTGCCTGCCCATATCGACGCCGGCAAGATCATCCAGACCATCGCGTCGGAAAAGGATGTCGACGGCTTCCATTTCATCAATGTCGGCAAGCTCGGCACCGGTGAACTCGAGACTGCCTTCGTGCCCTGCACGCCGGCCGGCTCGATGCTTCTGATCGAGCGGGTGCGCGGCAAGGATTTGTCCGGCCTGAATGCCGTCGTCGTCGGCCGCTCCAACATCGTCGGCAAGCCCATGGCCAACCTCTTGCTTGCCGCCAACTGCACCGTCACCATTGCCCACAGCCGCACCAAAGACCTGCCGGCACTTGCCCGCACCGCCGACATTCTGGTCGCGGCCGTCGGCCGGCCGGAGATGATCAGGGGCGATTGGGTGAAGCCCGGCGCCACCGTCATCGATGTCGGCATCAATCGCATTCCCGCACCCGAAAAGGGCGAGGGCAAGTCGCGCCTCGTCGGCGACGTCGCCTATGCCGAAGCGGCCAAGGCCGCCGGCGCCATCACGCCGGTGCCCGGCGGCGTCGGGCCGATGACCATTGCCATGCTGATGGCCAATACGTTAGCCTCGGCCTACCTTGCGGCCGGATTGAAACGGCCGTCCTTCTGACCCGCCAGAAAGCCGCAACTTTGCCGAACCCCAGTGTTCCCTCAGAACGGCCGGTCATGACTGATCCCGTTCAAGGCGGCAGGCAGTTCGCTTTCCTGCTGGTCGACAAGTTCTCCATGTTCTCGCTGGCCGCGGCGATCGATACGTTCCGGTCGGCGAACCGGTTGCTCGGCCGCGACTTCTACGGCTGGACCACGGTGTCGGCCGACGGCGATCCGGTGATGGCCTCCAATGGCCTGCCGCTCAAGATCGACTACGCCGTCGCCGACCTGCCGCCGGTCGATATCCTCTTCGTTTCCGTCGGGCTGACGACGGAATTTCCCGGCAAGAGCAAGGTGCTGGCGGCGCTGCGCAGCTGGGGCCGGCGCGGCAATGCGCTGGGTGCCTTGTCGGTCGGCTCCTACCTGCTTGCCGAGGCAGGCCAGCTCGAAGGCTATCGCTGCACCATCCATTGGGAAAACCGCGCCGGCTTCGTCGAGCGCTTCCCCGACATCAACTGCACGGGCAATGTCTTCGAGATCGATCGCAAGCGCTACACCTGCGCTGGCGGCACCACCTCGATCGACCTGATGCTGGAGATCGTGCGCGGCGATTTCGGCTCGAATCTCGCCAATGGCGTCGCCAACCAGTTCCAGCACGAACGCATCCGCTCGGCCGGCGACCGCCAGCGTGTCGGTCCGGAACGCGACCTGACCGGCAAGTCGGAGAAGCTTAGGCGCATTGTCGAACTGATGGCCGACCACCTCGACGAGCCGCTGTCGGCGGTGCAGCTGGCAAAATCCGCCGGCCTGTCGGTGCGCCAGGTGGAGCGCCTGTTCCTGCGCCATCTCAGCGTCACGCCCGGCCGTTATTATATGCGGCTGCGGCTGGAACGGGCGCGCGAACTGCTGCGCCAGACCAACATGCCGATCCTCGACGTGGCGATCGCGACCGGCTTCACCTCGCATTCCTATTTCGCCCAGAGCTACCGGCTGCAATTCGGCAGGCCGCCCTCGGAAGAGCGCCGCACGACCTACTGACCGGGTTTTCGCTTCGGTTGAAAAGTTCGGCATTCGTCCCCGGCGCACCGGACCAGGGCAACGAACTCGGGTTGACGGGTTCCTTCGCAGCCTTCGTCGGCGCGTTGGCTGACGGAGCATCAAATGAAAAACCCGCCTGCGCGGCGGGTCACTGGCGCAAATCAGCACCATGGACGAACATGTACCATAGCTGAGGTCACGGAATCAAGAAAAAATTCCTATCGTGAAAAGCTGCCGGCACAAAAGCTGCCAACACCGCCGAACTGGCTGTCGTCAGGTCTTTGTCAACTTGAGTTCGGAGCCCTACGCATAGGTGCCCGGGCTTGTGTCCCGGCGCGGCGTCAAATAGCTTTGCCGCCCGGATCAGGGCGGATTTGAGGAGATTTCGATGGCGGGACTTGCACGGAGCGTCGCTGCGGCGATCCTCCTTTTGTCGATGACGACATTCGGCCTTGCCGCGAACAAGGTCATCATCATTCTCGATGCCTCCGGCTCGATGTGGGCGCAGATCGACGGCAAGCCCAAGCTCGAAATCGCCCGCGAGTCGCTTCGAACCGTGCTTCAATCGGTCCCCGGCGACGACGAAATCGGCTTCATGGCCTATGGCCATCGCGAAAAGGGCAGCTGCGACGATATCCAGTTGATCGTGCCGCCACAGGCAGGTTCGGCAAGTGCCATTTCGGCCGCCGCCGACAGCTTGAAATTCCTCGGCAAGACGCCACTGACCTCTGCCGTCAAGCAAGCAGCCGAGGCGTTGAAATACACCGAGGACAAGGCCACTGTCGTGCTGATCACCGACGGTCTCGAAACATGCGGTGGCGACCCCTGCGCGCTTGGCAAGGAGCTTGAGGCATCCGGCGTCGACTTCACCGCCGATGTCGTCGGCTTCGGCCTCACCGCCGACGAAGGTAAGCAGATCGCCTGCCTCGCCGACAACACCGGCGGCAAATACATCCAGGCCTCCGACGAGAAGGCGTTGCAGGAGGCGCTTGTCGAGACCGTGGCGGCACCAGCGCCGGCACCCGCTCCAGAACCGGCTCCCGCTCCTGCGCCCGCACCGGAGCCGACCAAGCCTGAATTCAATTTCCAGCCGACGGTGGTGATGGCCGAAGGTGGCGAGCCTATCACCGACGGCAACGCCTGGGAGATCTACAAGGCGGACGCCGATGGCTCGCGTGGCGGTTCCGTCACCACCGAATATGGCACCTACAACGGCAATCTCGAACCGGGCGACTACATCGTCGTCGCACGCGACGACGAGGCCAAGGTGGAGCAGAAGATCAAGATCGAGGCCGGTCAGGTCTACAAGCCGCTGTTCACCTTGAACGCGGGCACCATGCTCATTCATCCGCGGCCGAGCCAGGGCGCCGACATCAGTGACGCGGCCAGCCTCAATTTCGCTTATCCGGGCGGCAGCACCACCCACTATGGCGACACCAAAATCATCGTGCCGGCGGGCGAACAGAAGGTCACGGTCCAGATTGGCGCCGGCAGCGTCACCGAAACCATCCAGCTCGCCGCCGGGCAGAAGATCGAGAAGGACGTCATCGTTGGTGTCGGCCATGTCGTGCTCAACGCCTTCTATATCGCCGGCGGTGACAAGGCCGACAGTTCCGGCCTCGGTTTCGAGATCGTCAAGGCGAAGAAGAAAATCGATGGCACGCGTGACAGTGTCGAGCATTCCTATGGACCGGACAGCAAGTTCTGGCTGCCGCCGGACGACTATGTGGCGGTCACCACGCTTGACCTGGCGGTCGTCGAGCAGCCGTTCAGCATCAAGGTCGGTGATGTCATGGATATCAAGGTGCCGCTCGATGCCGGTGTCCTGGCCATGTCGGCCCCCGGTGCCTACTCGATCGAGATCCTGTCGCCGAAAAAGGACATTGAGGGCAAGCGCAAGGCGCTTGGCCTGAACTACGGCGATACCTGGCAGCAGACCGTTCCGGCCGGCGACTATGTGGTTGTCCGCCACATGTCCGATGCGGGGCATGAGAAGGAAATGCCGGTGACGGTCAAGGCCGGCGAACGGAGCGAAATCACCGTTACGCCGTGACCGCCATTTGACCGGCAGCAAAAAAGGGCGGCCATGAGCCGGGGCATGAGCCGCCCTTTTTCATGGACAGGATGGTGATTCCGTCAAGCCGTGCCGAAGGCGCTGGCGCCATGGTCGGCGCGGCCGACCAATTGCCGGAAGCCGGCAAACAGCTCGCGGCCGAAGCCGAACTCGTTGCCTATGAGGTCGGCATCCGCTGTCCGGCGCAGTGCAAAGTCCCCGGCCGGCACCAGCACCTCGAGTGTCCCGGCCTCGGCGTCGAGCCGGATGATGTCGCCTTCGTGGATCCTGGCGATCGGCCCGTCCTCGACTGCTTCCGGCGTCACATGGATCGCCGCCGGCACCTTGCCGGAGGCGCCAGACATGCGCCCGTCGGTGACCAGCGCCACGCGCTGGCCGCGATCCTGCAGGATGCCGAGCACGGTGGTCAGCTTGTGCAGTTCCGGCATGCCGTTGGCCTTCGGCCCCTGGAAGCGGATGACGGCGATGAAATCGCCGGTCAGCGTGCCGGCCTTGAACGCCTCGTTCAGCCCTTGCTGGCTGTCGAAAACCTTGGCCGGCGCCTCGATGATGCGCCGCTCCGGCTTCACCGCGGAAGTCTTGATGACGGCGTGGCCGAGATTGCCCGACAGCACTTTAAGACCGCCGGTCGCCTGGAAAGCCTTGCTGAACGGCGCCAGCACTTTCTCGTCGCCGCTTTGGCGTGGCGAGGCTTCGCGCATCACGCTGCCGTCGGCGCCGAGCTTTGCTTCGACCGCATAGGGCCGCAGGCCTTCGCCCCAGACCGTCTGCACATCCTCGTGCAGGATGCCTTCGTCGAGCAGTTCGCGGATCAGGAAGCCGAGCCCGCCGGCCGCATGGAAATGGTTCACGTCGGCGAGACCGTTGGGATAGACCCGCGCCAGCAGCGGCACCGCTTCCGAAAGGTCGGAAATGTCCTGCCAGGTGATGGCGATGCCGGCCGCCGCCGCCATGGCGATCAGGTGGATGGTGTGATTGGTCGAGCCGCCGGTGGCATGCAGGCCGACGACGCCGTTGACGATCGAGCGCTCGTCGATCATCCGGCCGACCGGCGTATAGGCGTTGCCGAGCGCGGTGATCGCCAGTGCCCGCTTCGTCGCCTCGCGCGTCAAGGCCTCGCGCAGCGGCGTGCCTGGATTGACGAAGGAAGCGCCCGGCGTGTGCAGGCCCATGATCTCCATCAGCATCTGGTTGGAATTCGCCGTGCCGTAGAAGGTGCAGGTGCCCGGCCCATGGTAGGACTTGGACTCGGCCTCCAGCAGTTCGGCGCGTCCGGCCTTGCCCTCGGCATAGAGCTGGCGGACCGTGGCCTTTTCATCGTTCGGCAGGCCGGTGGTCATCGGCCCGGCCGGAATGAACACCGCCGGCAGATGGCCGAAGGTGAGGGCGGCGATCACCAGCCCAGGCACGATCTTGTCGCAGACGCCGAGATAGACGGCGGCGTCGAACATGTTGTGCGACAGGCCGATCGCCGCGGCCATGGCGATCACGTCGCGCGAAAACAGCGACAGCTCCATGCCGGGCTGGCCTTGCGTCACGCCATCGCACATCGCCGGCACGCCGCCGGCCACCTGCGCGATGCCGCCGGCCTCGCGTGCCGCGTCCTTGATCAGCGCCGGAAAAGTCTCGAAAGGCTGATGCGCCGACAGCATGTCGTTATAGGAGGTGATGATGCCGAGGTTTGGGACCTTATCCGCACCCAGCGCCAGCTTTTCCGAGGGACTGCACACCGCAAAGCCGTGGGCGAGATTGCCGCACGACAGCACGGCCCGGTTGGCGGTGCGGTTCGACGCCTCGGCTATGCGGCTAAGATACCGCTCCCGGCCTGGCTTTGAACGCTCGCGGATGCGCTCGGTGATGGCTTCGATGTCGCGTCTGGCGGTCATGGTGTCGGTCCTTTCAGGCGAGGTCCCGGAACACAATCCGGCTGTCCGCCGGGACCCTCAGCAAGTTCAAATCAGGGCGCCCAGAAAATCTCCACGGGCTTATGCGCGGCGTCGAGCACGGCGCGGATTGGTTTCCGCGGTCCGGGTGCAGCCGCGCCGTCGAAGGCGGTGCGCTTGTCCTCGCCTTCAATGTGCAGCGCGATGAAGCCGGCATCGACGATGCGCGCCAGCGACAGGGTCAGCCGCGGCTCTCCCGCACTCAACGCATGAACCGGCAGCACGATCCTGTCGCAGGACGGATCGAGCAATTTTTCCAGGTCGTCGGCATCGGGAAAGAACGAGGCGGTGTGGCCGTCCGGCCCCATGCCGAGCACGACGACGTCGAGCGGCCAGGGCAATGACTGGAGCGCCGCATTGTCGGAGGAAGCCGCATCCTCGATGCTGGTGGCCTCGTGATAGAGCGGCACGAAGCGCGCCGCCTTGGCCGCGTTCTGCAAGAGATTGGCGGCCACCAGCCCGGCGTTGGAACGCGGCGAGGAGGCAGGCACGAAGCGCTCGTCGACCAGCGTCACGATCACCTTGTCCCAGGCAATCGGTATCGCCGAAAGGGCGGCGAAGAATTTTGCCGGCGTGGTGCCGCCGGAGACGGCGAGCATCCCTGTGCCGCGCTCGGCGATTGCCTTGGTCAGGCGGCCGGCGACATGACCGGCAAGGGCGGCCGCCAATTCCTGGCGCCCGGCGAAGCCGTTCCAGCTGTAAGCGGCGCTGTTCAATTGCTCTCGTGCCATGTCCGCCCGTCACGTTCGATCAGTGCGATGGAGGCCGAGGGTCCCCAGGTGCCTGCCGTATAGCCCTGCGCCTCTTGTCTGGCGCTTTCCCAGGCGTTCTGGATCGGGTCGATCCACTTCCACGCCGCCTCGACTTCGTCGCGGCGCATGAACAGGGTCTGGTTGCCACGGATGACATCCATGATCAGCCGCTCGTAGGCGTCCGGCGCGCGGCCATCGAAGGATTGCGCGAAGCTCATGTCGAGCGAGATCTGGCGCAGCCGCATGCCGCCCGGACCCGGATCCTTGATCATGATGAACTGCTTGACGCCTTCGTCCGGCTGCAGCCGGATGACCAGCTGGTTGGCGAAGATCGGACCGGCGCTGTCGCCGAAGATCGAATGCGGGATCGGCTTGAATTCGATGACGATTTCCGAAACCCGGGTTGCCAGCCGCTTGCCGGTCCTGAGGTAGAACGGAACGCCCGCCCAGCGCCAGGTGCCGATCTCGGCCTTGATGGCGACGAAGGTCTCGGTGTTGCTGTCGTGGGAAAGCTCCTCGACATAGCCCTTTACAGCTCCGCCGGCCGAGGCACCGGCGCGGTACTGCCCACGCACGGTCTGCTTCGGCGCCTCGTTGCCGTTGATGCGCTTCAGCGCCCGCAGCACCTTCAGCTTCTCGTCGCGCACCGCGTCGGCGTCCATCGACGACGGCGCTTCCATGGCGACGAGGCACAGCAGCTGCAGCATATGGTTCTGCACCATGTCGCGCAGCGCACCGGCCTTGTCGTAATAGGTGACGCGGTCTTCCAGTCCCACGGTCTCGGCCACGGTGATCTGCACGTGGTCGATATGGGCGGAGTTCCACAGCGGCTCGTAGAGCGCGTTGGCAAAGCGCAGCGCCATCAGGTTCTGCACCGTCTCCTTGCCGAGATAGTGATCGATGCGGAAGATCTGGCTTTCGTGGAAATCGTCGCCGACCAGATCGTTGAGCGCTCGCGCCGAGGCAAGGTCGCGGCCGATAGGCTTCTCCAGCACGATGCGGGAGTTCGGCGTGACCAGATTGTACTCTTTCAGCTTGTGCGAGATATCCCCGAACAGCGCCGGCGCCACCGCCAGGTAGAAGGCACGGATACGGTCGCTGTCGCCTATCGCCTTCTTCAGTTTGTCGAATCCGGCGCCGGTCGTTGCATCGGCCGAGACATAGGATAGCCTCGCCAGGAAGGTCTTCAGTTCCTTGGCGTCGATATCGGCCGGTTTGACGTGCTCGGAGATCGCTTGGCTGGCGAAGGCCTGGAATTCCTCGTCGCTCATTTTCGAGCGCGACGTGCCGATGATGCGCGTCGGCTCGGAGAACTGATGGTCGCGCTGGCGATAGTAGAGCGACGGCAGAAGCTTGCGCTCGGACAGATCGCCGGTGCCGCCGAAAATGATGAAGTCGAAAGGGTCGACGGGGATGATCTGGCTGGTCATGGTCTGTCCGCTTTGACGCCGGTCGCTGTGACGCGGCTGATATAATCTAATCGATTTAAATTTTCCAGTGCCATGGTGTCACATCTGGGTGTATGCGCCTGCCCCTTGACAGTCCGATGACCTGGAGGCTTGTCGACAGGCGCGGCTCCGGAAGCCTTCGCAGTTGCAGCATAGAGCGGGATCGAGGCGAAAGCCAAAGGAGAAATCGGCGATGGCCGCACATCTTTCGACCAACCCGGTCAGAAGCCATGGCATTGCGCGGATGTGCATTATTGGCGTGCCGGTCGATCGTCACCAATCATGAGCGGGAAAAACATGCGTCTGGAAAACAAGGTTGCCGTCATCACCGGTGCTGCGTCGGGCTTTGGCGAGGGCATCGCCAGGCGCTTTGCCGAGGAGGGCGCCAGGGTCGTTGTCGCCGATCTCAATGCCAAGGGCGCGGAGCGCGTCGCCGGCGGGATCGGTGAAGCGGCGATCTGGACCCAGACAGATGTTTCGCTGCGCTCCGAATTCGACGAGATGGTCTATGCCGCCAAAAGCGCCTTCGGCCGCATCGACATCATGGTCAACAATGCCGGCTACACCCACCGTAACGGCGACATGCTCGATGTCGACGAGGAAACCTTCGACCTGATCGCATCGGTCAACATGAAGGCGATCTATCACGCGGCACTCGCCGTGGTGCCGATCATGGAGCGGCAAGGCGGCGGCGTCATCTTGACCACGGCCTCCACCGCGGGTCTGCGGCCGCGGCCCGGCCTCACCTGGTACAATGCGTCGAAAGGCTGGGCGATCACAGCCACCAAATCGATGGCGGTGGAACTGGCGCCGAAGAACATCCGCGTCAACTGCCTCTGCCCGGTTGCCGGCGAGACCGGCATGCTGGAGAAATTCATGGGCGCCGACACACCCGAAATCCGTGAGAAGTTCCGGGCATCGATCCCGCTCGGGCGGCTTTCGACGCCACTCGACATCGCCAACGCCGCACTCTGGCTGGCCTCCGACGAAGCCGCCTTCATCACCGGTGTGGCGCTGGAGGTCGACGGCGGCCGCTGCATCTGAAAGCCTGGTGCACGTGGCCCGAAAGTGGCCCCGGTTTTGGGAGAGTGACATGCACCAGAACAACGGACATGCCCCGCGCGGAGCGGTGGGGCGTCAGGCGCCGGTCTTGATGTAGCTCTTGTAGACCCAGCCGGTCTTGCCGTTGTAGGTGATCTGGCACCATTGCTTGCAGTTCATCACCTGCACCGAGGTTCTGGCGGGCACCGTGCCGATGGCGGCGGCATTCTTCTTCGGGCCGCTCCGCATGGTCACGGCCCTCAGGATACGCCCCGTTCCGGCGGCTGCGACCTTCCCAGGCTTCGCCTTGGCCTGGCTTCCGTCGCCTTCTGTTGCCGCTGGCTGCTGAGCCGGCACTGGCGGCTTCACCGCGGGGATGGCGGCGGTTTGTGCGCCATCGGGATGGCTGCCCGCCGTCGCGGAGGGCGCGGCAACCTTGGCAAGTTCAGCGGTGGCATCGGTATCGGCTGCCGGCTGCGCGAATGCCGCCGCCGGCTTGTCCGGTGCCTGTTCAGCCTGGTTCGCAACCTGGCTCGGAGCAGTCGAGTCGGAAGCGGATGCAGCCTTCGGCTGCGAACCGGTCCAGCGCGGATCATTGGCCGCGAGCGCTTGTACGTTGGCTTCCGCGGCCGTGACGGTCGGTGAAACCGTGTCGGACTTGCGCGCCTGGGGCACGGCTGCCGCGGCGACCGCGGCCCCCACCGGGGCTATTTTCGTCGTCTTCACCGGAATGGTTGGAATGGTCTGCTCGGAGCTCGCTGCCGCTTGCCTGTCGCTGGCCGGCAATGTCAGCCATAACGCCACGGCGGCGACGCCAAGCAGTGCGGCGGTGCCGATCGCGGCGATCACCAGATGCGAGTTCGAACGGACTTCCTGCCAGAAGGACGGCCGCATGTCGTATCCGAACTGCATGGCAAAGCGCCGACGTTCCGGCGTACCGAAACTGAAGGGCTCTCTCAACTCTTGCCACCTCCATAAGCGGGCCGATGTTCTTTCGATCGAATGCCAAGAACCTGGCGCCAGATCTGCATCGGTCCCAAGAAACCAAAGCGGGAAAGCCCGCGGAATTCCCCGTCAGTCGCCCACAACCGGCATCTTTTGCCGGTGATTGTGGCATCACTACGCCTTCCCACCCGATTCTGCACCTTTGCCGGGGATTCCGCAATGTGCCGGCACGGCAACAAATATTACAGGAATATTACATGAATTCAGAGCGATCCTATCCAGCCCGGAGCGCAATCCGGAAATGGCATCCGGCTTCGTCAGAGATCATGCTCCAACCAGCAGATCAAATCCGGTCCTGATTCCATCGCCGCGGCACCGGGCCTAGATCCTGTCGCGCAGAGCAAACCAGTTGAGCGCCAGGAACAGCAGCGGCGTGCGGAAACGCCGGCCGCCGGGGAACGGCGGGATTTTCAGGTCCTCGATCAGCTTCAGCCGGTCGCGGTTGCCGCCAACGGTTTCGGCATAGAGCTTGCCAAAGAAGTTCGACAGCATGACGCCGTGGCCGGAATAGCCGCCGGCGGAGATGACATTGGGCATCACTTCGCGCACGAACGGCTTTCTCGGCACCGTGATGCCGACATAGCCGCCCCAGCCATGCGTGATCTCGACATCCCTGAGCGTTGGGTAGAGTTCCGCAATCTGGCGGCGGATATGGATGTGGATATCCTTCGGATCGTTGACGCCATAGATCTCGCGTCCGCCAAACAGCAGCCGCCCGTCCTTCGATCTGCGGAAATAGCGCACGACGAAGCGGGAATCATCGACCGACTCGCCGCCCGGCAACACGTTCGAGTCCGCTCCCAGAGGCACGGTTGCGCCGATGAACGAACCGATCGGCATGATGTGCGCCGCACTCACCGGCTCGAGCGTGCCGCCATGGGCGTTGACCGCGATCAGGCACTTCTGCGCTGTCACCGTGCCTCTCGGCGTCGAAACCTTGACCTTGCCGCCACTGGAAATGATGCCGGTCGATGGCGTCCCCTCGAACAATTGCGCGCCGGCAAGCGCTGCCACCCGCGCCGTACCGATCACCAGCTTCATCGGGTGGATGTGGCCAGTGCCGGTGTCGCGTGTCCCGCCAAAATAGGCGGTCGACCCCAGCCGCTCCGCCGTCTCCCTGGCATCCATGAACGAGATATGCGGGTAGGAAAAACGGCTCGCCATGGTCTCGGCATGCGCCTTGTAACCGTCGACGTAGCGCGGCTTGTGCGCCACCGAGAGCTGGCCCGGCATATAGTCGATGTCGATCTGGTTGGCAGCAGCGAATTCGAGGAGATGGGCCTTCGCCTCTTCGGCGAGATCGAACAGCGCCTTGGCCCGGGAAAAACCGTACTCGGCCTCCAGATCCTCCACCCACGAACGCTGGCCGGTGCCAAGTTGGCCACCATTGCGCCCGGAAGCGCCATCACCGAAGCGATTCGCCTCGATCAGCACGACATTGGTGCCAGCCTTGGCCAGATGCGCTGCCGCCGACAGACCGGTAAAGCCGCCGCCGATGACAATGACGTCGCAAGTCCGGTCGCCATCGAGGCTTGGGTATTCGGGTCTTGGTCCGGCGCTGTCCTCATACCAGGAGCGGCCGGGAGAAATTGGGGATTGGTAGGCCATGATGCGGTGAAGACTCGGAGATTTGGAAGGGAGTGAGAAAGCGAATAGCGAGTAGGGAGTAGCGAATAGGGAGAATTGAGGAGTGAGGGTTGATCGAGACTTGTGTCGCCTGTCTCATCATTTCTATTCGCTATTCGCTATTCGCTATTCGCTATTCGCTATTCGCTATTCCTCTAAACATTCAGCAGCAGATACTCCCGCTCCCACGGGCTGATCACTTCCATGAACGTCTCGAATTCCGCGCGCTTAATGGCCGCATAGGTCGCGGCGAAGGACTTGCCCAGATGCGCGCAGAGTTCCTCGTCGCCCTCGAACAGGTCGACGGCTTCGAGCAGGCCGCGTGGCAGGTCGATCTCGTCGGCGTTGGCGGTGGTCAGGACGGGAGGCTCGGCCTTGACCTTGTTGGTGATGCCGATCAGCCCGCAGGCAAGCGATGCCGCCAGCGCCAGATAGGGGTTGGCGTCGGAGGAGGGGATACGGTTTTCGACGCGCCGTGCCGCCGGATCCGAGCGTGGCACACGAAACGCCGTGGTGCGGTTGTCGTAGCCCCATTTGTTGTTGACCGGCGCCGACGCCGCCTGTGTCAGGCGGCGGTAGGAATTGACATAGGGCGCGAACATCACCAGCGCGTTCGGCACATGCTTCTGCATGCCGCCGATGAAGTGGAAAAAATCGTCGGTTTCCGAACCGTCGGCGGCTGAAAAGATGTTCTGTCCGGTCTTCTTGTCGATGATCGACTGATGGATATGCATGGCGGAGCCAGGCTGCCCCTGGATGGGCTTGGCCATGAAGGTGGCATAGATCTCGTGCTTCAGCGCCGCCTCGCGAATGGTGCGCTTGAACATGAACACCTGGTCGGCCAGTTCGATCGGGTCGCCATGGCGCAGATTGATCTCCAACTGGCCGGCACCTTCCTCATGGATCAGCGTATCGATCTCCAGGCCCTGGCTTTCGGAGAAATGGTAGATGTCGTCGATCAGTTCGTCGAATTCGTTGACGCCGGCGATCGAATAACCGGCGCCGCCGCCGATCGCGCGTCCGGACCGGCCGACCGGCGGGGTCAGCGGATAGTCCGGATCGGGGTTCTTGCGCACGAGATAGAATTCGATCTCGGGCGCCACCACCGGCTTCAGGCCGAGCTTGTCATAGGCGGCAACCACGCGCTTCAGCACATTGCGCGGCGTGAACTCGACCGAGCGGCCATCCTGGTGGACGAGGTCGCAGATGACCGCGGCCGTCGGGTCTTCTTCCCAGGGCACTACCGTCAGTGTCGACAGATCCGGCATCAGTTTGAGGTCGCCGTCGTCTTCCGGGTAGTGGAAGCCGTTGCCATCCTCGGGGTAGCCGCCGGAAATCGTCGTCATGAACACAGCCGACGGCAGTGCCAGCGAGGTGTTGGAGGTGAATTTCTTCGATGGCATCATCTTGCCGCGCGCGACGCCAGCCTGATCAGGCGTGATGCACTCGATGTCCTCGATGCCGCGCCATTCCAGCCAGGCGCTGACTTCCTTCCAGTTCTTGACGCCCCGTTGGTTTTTCACGAAGGCAGGCGTGCGGGCACGTCCTCCGCGGCTCGACGGACGGACTTCCTTTTTTGCAGGCGGCATCATTCACCAGATTGGGTTGCGGATTGTGGAGTATAGCCGTGCCCTCCCATGGAAGGGAAGGGGAGCCGCGTCGGGCTTTGGCTGACACGGTTGAAAATCACGCCGATCGGCTTAGTTTCGGCCTTCAATCCCAATCGAGAAATTGCATGCGGCACGACGGCAAACTGACGACGATCGGCTTCGACGCCGACGACACACTCTGGCAGAACGAGCAGTTCTTCCGCCTGACGGAGAAGCGCTTTGCCGCCATGCTTGCCGATCATGCCGAAGCGGAGCACATCTCGGCACGATTGCTGGAAGCCGAAAGACGCAACCTCGCCGTCTATGGCTTCGGCATCAAGGGATTTACCCTGTCGATGATCGAGACGGCGATCGAGGTTACGCAGGCTCGCGTCCCTGCGGCGGTCATATCGGAGATTCTCGATGCCGGCCGCGAGATGCTGAGCCATCCGATCGAGGTCTTGCCGCATGCGCGCGAGACGGTCGAGAAGCTTGCCGGCGCATTCCGCCTTGTGCTGATCACCAAGGGCGACCTCTTCGACCAGGAGCGCAAGCTGGCCGGGTCGGGCCTGGGCGAATTGTTCGACGCGATCGAGATCGTCAGCGACAAGAATGCCGCCACCTATGGCAGGATCTTCAGCCGGCATGGCGATGGTCCGGCAAAAAGCATGATGGTCGGCAATTCGCTGAAGTCGGACGTGGTGCCGGCCATCGAGGCCGGCGGTTGGGGTGTCCATGTGCCGCATGAACTGACCTGGGTGCTCGAGCATGTCGAGGCCCCGGTGGCCGAATCGAGATTCCGCCAGATATCCGATCTCGGACAACTGCCGGAACTGGTAGAAAGCATCGTGAACGCAGGCTGATCCCAGGAAACCGCCTACGCTCTAGCGGCCGACCAAGCGATCGATCACCGGTTGCAGCCGTTCGGGCGTGATCGGCTTGGCGACCACCACGTCGATGATGTCAGACAGGCCCAGGCTTTCCGTAGTGCCATTCTTGGTCGAAAGCAGGATCACTGGTGGCAGCGATTTGCCCGAGGCGCGCCGCAACGCGCCGATGCTGGACATCAGATTGTCGCAGTCCTTGTTGTCGGCGCCGCCGTCAAGGACAACCGCGCCGGGAATGAGGGACCGCAAGATCCTTGCCGCGGTGTCGGGAGATTCTGAGATTGGCTTGAGCCCGGATCGCTCGACGATCTTCGAAATCACCACGCGATTGATTGGCGATTTGCCGACGACAAGCACCTGCGACGGATCACGGATCGCCTCGGTGCTTGCGTCGCGGGCCACCCAATTCAGATGTCTTGGAGTCTCGTCCTCACGATTCACTGGGCACACAAGTCGACCAAGAAGCTCGCCCCTATTTCAATGCAGAGTTGAATCTGGCGAGCAATTGGCGTGAGATCGTGGTCCATGTCAAGTTGAAATAAAAGACCCCCAAATCATGCTTGGAGCAGTGAATTTCAAGCAACGCTACTGTACTGAACTGTCCATAGTGCGTTTCATAAAAAGAAAATTCACCTGCGCAGAGACGCGCAGGTGAAGAGGACGGTTGCGCGGATTGCGATCAGCCGTGGCCCTGCTGCGTGACGATCACCGGGATCAGCAGATCGCCCCAGTTGCCGTCGCCGCCGTGATGGCGTGCCGAGCGCACGAGCTCCACCGAGACGCCTGCCTCGACCGCCTTCATCACCGACTGGTTGAGGCGGTGCAGATCGTTGGCCAGCATGCGGATCGTCGCTTGCTGATCGACGCTCATCGTCGTGGACTGTTCCTCGGCGCGTTCCTTGACACGGCTTATCGATGCCATTGCTCTTCTCCTTGTGTCCCAAGCCCTGTCGGGCGTTTCCTCTGCGTTCTTCTGTTCGCTATTCGGCGGCCGGCTTGAACTGCGCGTGCTCGGTCGATTCATGCATGGCGGCGGTCGACGACTGGCCGCCGGTGATCGCCATCGACACGGCGTCGAAATAGCCGGTGCCGACCTCGCGCTGGTGCTTGGTCGCGGTGTAGCCGTTGGCCTCGGCCGCGAACTCCGCTTCCTGCAACTCGGAATAGGCCGCCATCTGCCGTGCCTTGTAGCCGCGAGCCAGTTCGAACATGCCGTAATTGAGCTGGTGGAAGCCGGCGAGCGTGATGAACTGGAACTTGTAGCCCATGGCGCCGAGTTCCTTCTGGAACCTGGCAATCGTCGCGTCGTCGAGATTCTTCTTCCAGTTGAACGATGGCGAGCAATTGTAGGCGAGCAGCTTGTCGGGGTGATGCTTGCGCACGCTCTCGGCGAATTTCTTGGCCTGCGCCAAGTCCGGCTTCGAGGTCTCGCACCAGATCAGGTCCGCGTAAGGCGCATAGGCGATGGCGCGGGCGATGCAGGGTTCGATGCCGTTCCTAACGTGATAGAAACCCTCCACGGTGCGCCCGGCGCCGTAGTCGACGAAGGGCTGGTCGCGTTCGTCGATGTCGGAGGTGAGCAGCTTGGCGGCTTCCGCGTCGGTGCGCGCGACGACCAGGGTTGGCGTGCCCATCACGTCCGCCGCCAGGCGTGCGGCGTTGAGGTTGCGGATGTGCGCCGCGGTCGGGATCAGCACCTTGCCGCCGAGATGGCCGCATTTCTTCTCCGACGCCAGCTGATCTTCGTAGTGGACGCCGGCGGCGCCCGCCTCGATGAATGCTTTCATGATCTCGAAGGCGTTGAGCGGTCCGCCGAAACCCGCTTCCGCGTCGGCGACGATCGGCGCGAACCAGGTCTCGACTGAAATCCCGTTGCCTTCGGAGGTCTCGATCTGGTCGGCGCGCTGCAGTGTGCGGTTGATGCGCTTGACCAGCTCGGGCGCCGCGTTGGCCGGATAGAGCGACTGGTCCGGATACATAGCCGAAGCGGTGTTGGCGTCGGCGGCAACCTGCCAGCCCGACAGGTAGATCGCCTTTAGTCCGGCGCGGACCTGCTGCATCGCCTGGTTGCCGGACATGGCGCCGAGCGCGTTGACGAAGTCCTCCTCGTGGATGAGCTTCCACAGCCGGTTGGCGCCCATTTCGGCAAGGCTCTGGCGTATCTGCACCGAGCCGCGCAGCCGCTTCACATCTTCCGCGGAATAGGGCCGTTCGATACCGTCGAAGCGACCTTCCGACGCCGATGGGACGAGGTTGTAAAAATCAGTCATGGGTCACTCCGAAGGATTGCTGAACCGTGTCCGAGCATCAACCATCTGTGCGTCGGAATATGACTGAAATTACATTGCGGCGCGAAATGAGCCAGAAAAATCAAGAAAATCGTCGAAATATAAGGGAAAATCTGTGTTGCGTTTGACAGAGGCACGCTGTAAATTTGTCATGATTGTAAAGAGCGGCGCATCGAGATTGCCGCGAAACTTATGTAAATTCCTGTCAAGGACAGTCGATGGCTGACCAGAAGATATTTGCCGGACCGCGCATCCGCCGCATCCGCAACGCCAAGGGCCTGACCCAGACGGCGATGGCCGAGGGGCTTGGCATTTCCCCGTCCTATCTCAATCTGATCGAGCGCAACCAGCGGCCGCTGACGGTGCAGCTGATCCTCAAGCTGGCGTCCGTCTACAAGATCGATCCGCATGAGTTGCAGGGCGAGGCAAGGGGATCTGTCGCTGCCTTGAAGGAGGTGTTCACCGACCCTCTGCTGGTCGGCGAACTGCCAGGCGATCAGGAGCTGATCGAGTTCGCCGAGGCGGCGCCAAACGCGTCCGCGGCGGTGATAAAGCTGTTTCGCGCCTATCGCGAGCAGGCCGAGCGCCTGTCCGACCTCAACGAGCTTTTGGCGCGCGAGGGCCGGGCGACCGCACTTTCCGGAGCCCGTCTGCCGATAGACGAGATGCGCGAGATTTTCGAGCGCCGGCCGAACCATTTCGCGGCCCTCGAGGAGGAGACCGCGGCGTTCACCTCGGTGCTTGACCCCGGCGACGATCTGTTCGGCGCGCTGAAGTCCTGGCTGAAGCGCGAATACGGCATCGTGGTCAAGGTGCTGCCGGTCTCCACCATGCCGAACTGGCGTCGTCGTTATGACCGCCACTCGCAGCGCCTGTTCCTGTCCGAGCGGTTGTCGCCGTTCGACCACCTGCGCGAAGTCGCGATGGAGGCCTGTCTGATCCGCATGACGGTCGCGGTCGCCGGCGAGATCCAGGCGCTCAAGCTGACCACCGACGAGGCTCGCCGGCTCGCTCGCTTCGAACTCGGCCGCTATGCGGCGCATGCACTGATGATGCCCTACCAGGCCTTTCACGCGGCTGCGGTGCGCGCCCGCTACGATATCGACGTCCTGCGTTCGCGTTTCGGTGTCTCTTTCGAACAGGCGGCGAATCGGCTGACCATGCTGCAGCGGCAGGGTGCCTCGGGCGTGCCGTTTTTCATGCTGGAAGTCGACAATGCCGGCAACCGCTTCCGCAAGGCCGGCAGCCAGGGCTTTCCGCAAAGCCGCTTCGGCGGTGCCTGTCCCAAGCTGCCGGTGCATGTCGCCTTCACCCAGCCCGGCCAGATCTTCGTCGAGGCGGTGGAAATGCCCGACGGCGCCGAGTTCCTGTGCATCGCCCGCACGCTGGAAGGACCGCAAGGCGCGTTCTCGGAACGCCCGCGCCGCACGGCGCTGCTGCTTGGTTGCGACATCGGCTTTCGCGACGACATCGTCTATGGCGCCGCACTGCCCGGCGCGGCAGTCACCGCAAAGACCGGCAGTGTCGCGGCGACGCCGGTCGGGCCCGCCTGCCGGCTTTGCGAGCGCGTCGGCTGCCTGGCGCGCGCCGAGCCGCCGGTGACGCGTCCGCTCGGCCTTGACGAGATGGTGACAGGCTTAAGTGCCTTCGACTTCCAGTAACGCCGTGGCAGGGTGCCACAATTGTCGCCGGTCGCTGGCTCACGCCCGGCCTGCATTTTTGCGTTACGCGAACAGAGCATCTTTTCGTCGTCCCTTGCGCATCGTCCCGTCCACAAAAGCCCGACAGTCGCGCCCATGACCGACACCGCATCGTCGCCGATCCTTGTTTCCTCGACCGTCCCACAGCGGGAGGAGCGCATCGGCTTCCTGCTGGTATTCCTGTCGGCGCTGATGTGGAGTTTCGGCGGCACCATCGCCCGCTTCATCACGGTCGGCGACAGCTGGACGGTTATTTTCTGGCGCTCCGTCTGGGCAGCGGCCTTCCTGATCTGCTTCATGGTCTGGCGCGACGGCTGGCGCGGCATGTTGAAAATGTTCCGCGACATGGGTCTGCCCGGCCTTGCCGTCGGGGTCTGCTTCGCCACCGCATCGACGGCGTTCGTTGTGGCACTTGCCTACACCACCGTCGCCAACATCCTGTTGATGCAGGCCGGCGTGCCGCTGCTGGCGGCGCTGTTTGCCTGGGCGTTGTTCCGTGAAAGGGTTGGTGTCGCGACCTGGCTGGCGATTGCCGCCGTCATCGCCGGCGTCGCCATCATGGTGTCGGAATCGCTAGATGGCGCTGTCTCGCCGATAGGCGACGGGCTGGCTCTGTTGATCGCGGTGATGTTCTCGATCGCCACCGTCATCACCCGGCGGTTTTCCAGCGTGCGCATGACGCCGGCGACCTGCCTCGGCACCATGCTTGCGGCCGGCTTCGCCGCCTCGCAGGCATCGACATTCACTGTGTCGACCAGTGACATGGGCTTTCTCTTTGTCTTCGGCGTGGTCAATCTGGGCCTCGGCCTCGCCTTCTTCGCCACCGGCGCGCGGCTGATCCCGGCGGCAATAGCAGCACTGCTCGGCACGTTCGAGCCGATCCTCGGCCCGATATGGGTCTGGCTAATCCATTCCGAGGTGCCATCGGGGCGCACCATCATCGGTGGCGCGGTGGTTGTCACGGCGCTGCTCGTTCATATCGGGCTCGAATTCAAGCGCCAGACCCGGCCCGAGCGCGCAGGGGTCACCGGAGTTCCATCGCCTAATTGATGTGGCGCGCAGCTTTGCCATTGACAATGTCGCTGCCGCGCGGGCAGGCTGAGATTACGGCAACAACAAGACAGGCGTATCTTGCCAAGTCTCCCTGCCGGTCAGATCGAGACCGGACCACATCGTCGTATCTCTGCCTGCGCCACGGCGAAAGCCTATGACGGCATCTGCACGCCACACGAGTCCCGGCGACGACACAACGCCTGCCGCTCATCGAACTGCCTGCATAGCGTTGGCAGTTCACGCTTGTCGCCTTTTGGAAAGCTCAATAGCCTGAAACAAATGCCCGGCCGCGCTGGAACCGCGACGAGCCGGCGAAGGAACACTCACCAAAGGAGAATAGCATGATCCGCAAAGCGCTCTGGCTTTCGGCGACTTCGGTATTTCTGACGCTTTTCACCGTCGGCGGTCATGCCGAGGATCGCGTCGTCAACGTCTTCAACTGGTCGGACTATATCGACAGTTCGATCATCGACGATTTCACCAAGGAAACCGGCATCAAGGTCGTCTACGACACCTTCGATTCCAACGAAATCCTGGAAACCAAGCTGCTTGCCGGCGGCAGCGGCTATGACGTCGTCGTGCCGAGCGGCAATTTCCTCGCGCGCCAGATCCAGGCCGGGGTGTTCCAGAAGCTCGACAAGTCGAAACTGCCGAACATTTCCAATATGTGGGACACGGTTACCGAGCGCACCGCCAAATACGACCCCGGCAACGAATACTCGGTCAACTACATGTGGGGCACGGTTGGCATCGGCTACAACATCAAGAAGGTGCAAGCAGCACTCGGCACCGACAAGATCGACAGCTGGGATGTCTTCTTCAATCCCGACAGCCTGGCCAAATTGAAGGACTGCGGCGTCTACGTGCTGGACTCCCCGGCCGACATCATCCCGGCGGCGTTGAAATATCTCGGCCTCGACCCGAACAGCACGTCATCAGACGATATCGCCAAGGCCGAGGAAACTTTGCTCAAGGTCCGGCCCTACATCCGAAAATTCCACTCCTCCGAATACATCAACGCCCTCGCCAACGGTGATATCTGCCTGGCGGTCGGCTGGTCGGGTGACGTGTTCCAGGCTCGTAACCGCGCGGTCGAGGCCAAGCAGGGCGTCGAGATCGGCTATTCCGTGCCGAAGGAGGGCGCTCAGATGTGGTTCGACCAGATGGCGATCCCGGCCGATGCGCCGCATGTCGCCGAGGCGCTTGAGTTCATCAACTACATGATGAAGCCGGAGGTTATCGCCAAGTCGTCGAACTACGTGCTCTACGCAAACGGCAACAAGGCTTCGCAGCAATTCGTCGACAAGGCGCTGTTGGATGATCCTTCGGTTTATCCCGATGCCGAGACGATAAAGAAGCTCTACACGGTCTCGCCATACGATCCCAAGACCCAGCGCGTCATCACGCGCACCTGGACCAAGATCGTCACTGGCCAGTAAGCAATCCGACATGGTCCCGGCAGCCACCTGCCGGGACCATTCTTTTCTGGGGCAAGAAGCAGGAATCAGCACGGAGTGGGACATGAAATCGCTTGGCAGCATCCGCAGGGATTTTGCGCCGTGGAACGACCCGAACGCCAAGCCATACATCCAGTTCGACAATGTCACCAAGAAGTTCGGTGACTTCACCGCCGTCAACAAACTGTCGCTGACCATATTCGAGCGGGAGTTCTTCGCGCTGCTCGGCGCCTCTGGTTGCGGAAAGTCGACGTTGCTCAGAATGCTCGCCGGTTTCGAGGAGCCGACGGCCGGCCGCATCCTGCTCGATGGCCAGGATATGCGCGGTATCCCGCCCTATCGCCGGCCGGTCAACATGATGTTCCAGTCCTATGCGCTGTTCCCGCATATGACGGTCGAGAACAACATCGCCTTCGGCCTCAAGCAGGACGGCATGCCGAAGCCCGAGATCGCGTCGCGCGTCGCCGAGATGCTGAAGCTGGTCAAGCTCGAGCAGTTCGCCAAGCGCAAGCCGCACCAGCTGTCCGGCGGCCAGCGCCAGCGCGTCGCGCTCGCCCGCTCGGTCGCCAAGCGGCCGAAAGTGCTGCTGCTCGACGAGCCGCTTGGCGCTCTCGACAAGAAGCTGCGCGAAGAGACGCAGTTCGAACTGATGGACCTGCAGCAGAACCTCGGCCTGACCTTCGTCGTCGTCACCCACGACCAGGAAGAGGCGATGACGATGGCCGATCGCATCGCCATCATCGACAAGGGCGAGGTGATGCAGGTGGCAACGCCGGCCGAAGTCTACGAGGCGCCGGGGTCGCGCTTCGTCGCCGGTTTCGTCGGCAATGTGAACATGTTCGAGGGCAAGATCGCGCGTGGCGAGGCTGGCGCCGCCAGCATCGATGCCGGCAATGGCATCACCATCCGCACCGACAATGCCGGCGCTGCCAGTGCCGGGACGGCCGTCACCTTCGCCATCAGGCCGGAAAAGATCAAGGTGTCGTCGAGAAAGCCGGCCGAGGCCGTCAACGCTATCGAGGGCGAGGTCTACGACATCGCCTATCTCGGTGACATGACCGTCTATCACGTCAGGCTGGACGACGGCCAGGTGGTGCGCGCGAGCACCATGAACGCGGCTCGCATCACCGAGGATCCATTGAGCTGGAACGACCGCGCCTGGGTTTCCTTCCGGCCCGACGCCGGCGTCGTGCTGACGCGGTAGGGGGCGACCATGTCGAGCGCCACCGTCACCACCACATCAGCCTCTCCGGCAATCAATGCCGGCAAATCCGCCCTCGCCAAGTTGGGCGCTGCCTTCGTTGGCCGCCTGGTCATCATCATCCCCTATGTCTGGCTGCTGTTCTTCTTCCTCATTCCGTTCGTCATCGTCTTCAAGATTTCGCTGTCGCAGACGGCTATCGCCATTCCACCCTATACGCCGGCACTCGATTTCAGCGGCGGCATTTCCGGATTTCTGGATCAGCTGAAACAACTCAGCCTCGACAACTACACCTGGCTGACGCAGGACGCGCTCTACTTCAACGCCTATGTGACCAGCGTCATCATCGCCGCGATCTCGACAGTCCTGACATTGCTCGTGGGTTATCCGATCGCCTATGGAATGGCACGCGCGCCAGCGACGATCCGCCCAACCTTGCTGATGCTGGTGATCCTGCCGTTCTGGACCTCGTTCCTGATCCGCGTCTACGCCTGGATAGGTATTCTCAAGCCCGAAGGATTGCTCAATCAGCTGCTGCTCGCCACCGGGGTCATCCACCAGCCGCTGATCATCCTCAACACCTACACGGCGATCTTCATCGGTATCGTCTATTCCTATCTGCCGTTCATGGTATTGCCGCTCTATTCCGCTCTCGAGAAGATGGACTATTCCCTGATCGAGGCGGCAAAGGATCTCGGCTGTCCGCCAACCAGCGCTTTCTGGAAGATCACCTTCCCGCTGTCGCTGCCGGGCGTCATCGCCGGCTGCCTGCTGGTGTTCATTCCAGCCGTCGGTGAGTTCGTCATTCCCGATCTGCTCGGTGGATCGCAGACGCTGATGATCGGCAAGACGCTGTGGAACGAGTTCTTCGCCAATCGCGACTGGCCGGTATCGTCGGCCGTCGCCGTCATCCTGCTGTTGCTGCTGATCGTGCCGATCATGCTCTTCCAGCGGGCTCAGGCGCGCGCTCAGGAAATGGACAGGTGACCTCATGAACACCACCTGGAGCCGCTTCAACATCACCTCGATCGTGCTTGGCTTTGCCTTTCTCTATTTGCCGATCGTGCTGCTCATCGTCTTCTCCTTCAACGAGTCCAAGCTGGTCACCGTCTGGGGCGGCTTCTCGACCAAATGGTACGTCTCGCTGTTCCACAACCAGGGCCTCATGGACGCGACCTGGGTGACGGCACGCGTTGGCCTGATCTCGGCCACCGTGGCGACGGTGCTCGGCACGCTGGCGGCACTCGCCTTGACCCGTTACACCCGCTTCAAGGGCAGGGTACTGTTCTCCGGCATGGTCTTTGCGCCGCTGGTCATGCCGGAAGTCATCACCGGCCTGTCGCTGCTGCTGCTCTTCGTTGCCGTCGGTCTCGACCGCGGCTTCCTGACCGTCACGCTGGCTCACATCACCTTGACCATGTGTTTCGTCGCCGTCGTCGTGCAGTCGCGCCTCGTCACCTTCGACCGCTCGCTGGAAGAAGCGGCGATGGATCTTGGCGCGACACCGGTGAAGACCTTTTTCCAGATCACGCTGCCGGTCATCATGCCGGCGATCGTGTCGGGCTGGATGCTGGCCTTTACACTTTCGCTCGACGATCTGGTGATCGCCAGCTTCACCTCCGGGCCGGGTGCCACGACGCTGCCGATGAAGATCTACAGCCAGGTTCGCCTCGGCGTGACGCCGGAGATCAACGCCGCCTGCACCATCCTGATCGCCGTTGTGGCGATCGGCGTCATCATCGCCTCGCTTGCCAACAAGCGGCGTGAGGTGCAGCGCCAGCTCGACGAGCAGGCCGCGCAGCGCGGGTGAAGATGGGAAGCGCGGCTGCCTATTCCCCCGAAACGCCGCGGCTGATCGGGGAAATGAACGGCGTGCTCCAGGTCCCGCCAACAAAAAACGATGACTGGTTGGAACCTTGCTGGCCAGTGGTCTGCGTTGCCGCCTGGTCCTGCTGAATGACACCGCCGGACAGGGCCAGTCCGCGTCCGGCGTAGGACGCGATCCCGGACAGCCAGATCTTGTATTTCGCCGAATTGGCTTCGGCCTTGTCGAGCCGAGCCACGCCCTTCGAAATGCTGGCCTTGATCTCGGCGCCGTCGATCGGCAGCGTTCCGTCGGAGACGTCGTCGAGCGCGAAGAAGCCGCCTTGTTCGGTATGCTTGAGGAAGGCCGGCAAGTTGAGCTTGCTCAACGCACCCGGTCCGAAGGTCGCCGAAACCGAGCCGTCGGCATTGTCGAAGATGGAGTCCCAGGTTCTGCCAGGCCCCTTGAGGATCACCGAGACGGTTCCGGTGCCGACCGGCACCAGCCGGGTCATCCCCGCCGCCGTGGCGAAAGCACCGCCGTCGATATCGGACGCCAGCAGCCGGATTTCGACCTGCGAACCTTCCGGCTTGCGGTCGAAGCGAAGGCTGGTCTGGATGTTGCCGCCGAAGGCCGAGGCATCGGAGATATCGAAGACGGACAGACCATCCTTGACCTGTGCGGTGGCGGCGACGTCGGCGAGCTGGATAGGCCCCGCCGTGGCGTGTGCCGCGGACAGCCTGAGATCGAGGTTGATCTTGTCGGCGAAACTTGTGTCGATTTCGCTGGGCCCGGCCCCTCCGGTCGGCGCCAGCGGCGTGAAGGCCGACAGGAACGATCTGAGGTCGAGCGTGTCGAAGGCGAGTGTGCCGGAGATCACCGGCTGAGCTTCGCCAAGCGACAGGTCCAGCGCTCCCATTCCCGGATTGTTGTCCAGCGCGATGGCGGTGTTGTCGAATTTGACGCGCCCGGCCGTCGCCGTGACCTTGCTCGAAATGCTGACCGAGCCGATCGCGGCGCCTGGCGCGATGCCGGACTGCAACCATTCCAGCACGCGCCGCAGCGAGGGCGCCGAAAACTTCGCCTGACCGTCGAAATAGCTGTTTTCGGACATGCTGGCCGTGCCGTCGAAAGAGAAGGTGGCGGGCGCGGCCTTGAAAGACAGAGTAAGCGGCGCCATGCCGCCGGCAAACAGCACCAGCGGCTTCTCCGAGGCGGCGTCCACGGCCACGCTTTCGCCGCGCCAGATCCCCGTCGCCGACAGCGTCGCATTGCTGTTCATCGCCGCCCAGGTCGCCTGGCCGCTCAGGCTGCTCAGAATCTCGACGTCCTTGCCATTGACCGAAGCCACCATGCGGCCGTCGCGAAACTCCACCGTGCCGAAAGTATCGGTCGGCAGCTTGTCGAGATCCGGCGCGGCGGGGTCGGCATTGACGACGCCGCGCGCCGCGTCGATGGAACGCGTGATGCGCCCGCCGGTCGGGACGGCGGGCAGGAAAAGGCCGGTTGGCGTGCGCTCAACCCGGATCGTCGGCCGCACCAGCCGCGCCGTCGAAAACACCACGTCGCCGCGCAAGGCCGCCATGGCGGAAAGGTCGACCTCGACCCGTTCGGCCTCGACGACCGGTGGCGCCTCGGTGTCGGTCCATTGCGACAGCGTCACATCGGTCAGGATTGCCCGGAATGTCGGCCAGACCTCGATGCGCGGCGAGCCCTCGATGGCGACCCGGAAGCCGCTCCACGCACTCATTTCCCAAGCGATGCGGTCGCGCACGATACGAGTAGAGGCGATCAGCGGCAGGGTAGCAACCACCAGCGCGATGACGATCACGGCAGCGCCGATCGCCCATATTCCGCGCCGGATCAAAGATGATGGCATATCGCCCCGTATGCTTCCATTCCGACAAAATCGCCCGATGGTGTAACCCAGTCGTTACCACGACTTCCAGTCGTCACTACGACTTAGGGCTGACGCATTTCAAGTCTTTATGGCCCCGCGATGGCATTTGCGCACATCTGGCCGCATCGGCCGAACAAAATCTTGCTCTGCTGCGCTGCGATATGCATAAGCGATGGCGACCGCGGAGGAACGATCATGGCTGCCGAAGTACCGCTCTGGACCCCGACGCAAGACCAGATTGATGCAGCACCCTTGACCGCTTTCACGAAGGCCGCCGCTGGGAAAGCCGGCGTGGCGTTTTCTTCATATTCGCAGCTTCATGGCTGGTCGGTCGAGGACCGCGACGGGTTCTGGAGCCTGGTTTGGGATTTCTGCGGCATCGTCGGCGACAAGGGAGAGCCTGTGTTGGTCGACGGCGACAGGATGCCCGGCGCATCGTTCTTCCCCGAGGCCACACTGAATTTCGCCGAGAATCTCCTGAAGAAGACCGGCGCCAGTGAGGCGATCGTGTTTCGCGGCGAGGACAAGGTCGAGCGCCGTCTGTCCTGGAACGAGTTGCATGCGCTGACCTCGCGGCTGCAGCAGCTTTTCCTGTCGCTCAAGGTGAAGAAGGGCGATCGCATTGCCGCGATGATGCCCAACATGCCGGAGACCGTCGCCGCCATGCTCGCAGCCGCCTCGATCGGCGCGGTCTGGTCGTCCTGCTCTCCCGATTTCGGCGAGCAGGGCGTGCTCGACCGCTTCGGCCAGATCGAGCCTGTCGTCTTCATCGCGCCCGATGGCTATTGGTACAACGGCAAGGCGATCGAGGTCGCCGACAAGATCGCCGCGGTCGCGGCCAAGCTCGGCACTGTCCGCAAGATCCTGGTCGTCGACTATCTAGGCACTTCGAGCGATGTCGCTGGCACCATAGACAAGGCGGTGGCGCTGGAAGAGGCGCTGTCGCCCTTCGCCGGCAAGCCCGTTGCCTTCGAGCCGCTGCCTTTCGCGCATCCGCTCTACATTCTGTTCTCGTCGGGAACGACCGGCATTCCCAAATGCATCGTCCATTCGGTCGGCGGCACGCTGATCCAGCATGTCAAGGAACACCGGCTGCATGCAGGGCTGATCGAGGGCGACCGCTTCTTCTACTTCACCACCTGCGGCTGGATGATGTGGAACTGGCTCGTGTCGGGGCTCGCTTCGGGTGCCACGCTGCTGCTCTATGACGGCTCGCCCTTCTACCCTGACGGCAATGTGCTGTTCGACTTTGCCGATGCCGAGAAGATGACCTTCTTCGGCACCTCGGCCAAGTTCATCGATTCCGTGCGCAAGGCCGGCCTGAAGCCGATCCGCAGCCATGATCTGTCGAGCGTGCGGGCGATTTCCTCCACCGGCTCGCCGCTGTCGCCGGAGGATTTCCGCTTCGTCTATGACGGCATCAAGAAAGACGTCCATCTGGCCTCGGTCTCCGGCGGCACCGACATCGTCTCCTGCTTCGTGCTCGGTGTGCCGACGCAGCCGGTCTGGACCGGCGAGATCCAGGGTCCCGGCCTCGGCCTTGCCGTCGATGTCTGGGACGACGACGGCAGGCCGGTCCGGCAGGAAAAGGGCGAGCTGGTCTGCACCAAGGCGTTTCCGGCGATGCCGATCGGCTTCTGGAACGATCCCGAGGGCAAGAAGTACCGGGCGGCCTATTTCGAGCGCTTCGATAATGTCTGGTGTCATGGCGATTTCGCCGAATGGACCGAGCATGGCGGCCTGATCATCCATGGCCGTTCCGACGCCACGCTCAACCCGGGCGGCGTGAGGATCGGCACGGCGGAGATCTACAACCAGGTCGAGCAGATGCCGGAGATCCTGGAGGCGCTGTGCATCGGCCAGGACTTCGACAACGACGTGCGCGTCGTCCTTTTCGTGCGCCTGGCCGCCGGCGTGCAGCTCGACGAGGAACTTGAAAAACGCATACGGGCAAAAATCCGCGGCGGGGCAAGCCCGCGTCACGTGCCGGCCAGGATCGTCGCCGTCACCGACATCCCGCGCACCAAGTCGGGCAAGATCACCGAGCTTGCTGTGCGCGACGTGGTGCATGGCCGCGCCATCAAGAACAAGGAGGCGCTCGCCAACCCAGAGGCGCTGGAGCTGTTCAAGAACCTGCCGCAACTGGCGGAGTGATCGCTAATGCATGTCGCTCAAAAGTGGCCCCGGTTTTGAGACAACGACATGCATGAAACAAAGAATCCGGCATGGTTACCGAAATATGTCGGTAGAATTTACCTAGATTTCATGAGTGGTACACATCCGTAAATTTTCCGCCGGGCCGGTAAGGAGTTGTTAAGGTCCGGCGTCGATAGTCGCATTCAACTTGAGGGAGAAATCCCGTTCCTCGGCCCCCGGAGGATCCGAATTCGCTCAAGCCCCCGTTGTGACAGCAATCCTATCTCTTAAGGCGTCCTTTGGGCGCCTTTTCTTTTGCCGGTACGAGATCGAGCTGTGGAGGGGCGCTGGCCTATTCCGCAAGTACACGGGTCGAGGGAAAAGCGACCTCGACCAGCGTGCCTTCACCCGGTGTCGAGTTGATGATGAACCGGGCGCGGTTGGCTTCCACCATCGCCTTGGTCAACGGCAATCCAAGCCCGGTGCCGTCGCCGCGTCCGCGCTTCAGCGCATTGATCTGCTTGAACGGCTTCAGCGCCTGCTCGATCTCGGCCTGGCTCATGCCGATGCCGGTGTCGCGCACCCGCATGACGACGTCGCCCGATGTCTCATAGGCGGTCGAGACGATCACCTGGCCGCCGGCCTGGGTGTAGCGGATGGCGTTCGACAGGATGTTGAGGGCGATCTGGCGCACGCTGCGCAGGTCGGCCACCACTTCCGGCAACCGCGAAGCGAAGCTGGAGCGGATGATGACGCGCTCGCGGTTGGCTTGCGGCTGCATCATCGCCACTGTCTCGGCCAGCGTGTCGTTGAGCGACACCGCCTCGTAGGCCATCTCCTGCTGGCCGGCTTCGATCTTCGATATGTCGAGCAGGTCGTTGACGAGGTCGAGCACATGATTGCCCGACCGGTTGATGTCGCGCAGATAGTCACGGTAACGGTCATTGGCGACAGGTCCGAACTTCTCGTCGACCATCAGTTCGGAAAAGCCGATGATGGCATTGAGCGGCGTGCGTATCTCATGGCTGATACGGGCGAGGAAATCGGTCTTCTGCGAGGACGCGCGCTCGGCCACCGCACGCGCTTGCGTCAAGTCCTCTTCGGCCCGCTTCCACTGCGTGATGTCGCGCACGACAGCGCAGAAGCCACTGTCGTTGGGCAATCGGCCAATGGTCATGAACAGCGGGATGAAGCGCCCCTGCGCCTCGCGCCCGATCACCTCACGCCCGTCATTCATCACGCTCGCCACGCCGGGCTCGGACAGCCCGTTGAGATAGTCGCGGGCGGCCCGCTGGCTTTCGATCGCAAACAGCGAGGCGAACGGCTTGCCGGTCACGTCGTCGCTGTCGAAACCGAACAGCGCTTCGGCCGGACGGCTGATCGAGCGGATGGTGCCGTCGCGGCCGATCAGCACGACGCCGTCGGTGGCGGTGTCGATGATGGTGCGCATCTCGGCGATTCGCGCCTTGAGCTCGGGAATGTCGGGCTGCGTCTGCTCGTCGCCAACCGCATTCACCGGTGCGTCATCCTCGCCGGAGCGGCGAACGACCAGCATCAGCGCCTTGCCGTCGCGCCAGGGGACTGAACGCAAAATAGCCTCGATCGGGAATTCCTGCCCGTCACGCGTCTTCAACCGAAGCGCGCGATCGGCGCCGTCGGAAGCGCCGTCGTGGGCGTAGGGATCGGCAAACAGCGCGCCGAGGCCGCCGGCATCCGCCAGGTCGTCGAGCGCCTCATAGCCGGTCAGATTGAGGAATTCGTCGTTTGCATAGTGCAACTGGTCGCCGGAATGGATAAGCAGCGGCACGGGCAGCTTGCCGAGAAGCGAAGTGTCCGGAGCCTTGTGCTCATCTCCGGCCGAAAACGCCGACGGCACGAATCCTTCGGCCTTGAGCGGCGGCACCTGCAGGCGAGGGCGCTCGACGCGTGCCGCAACGGCGTCGCTTGGACTGGCGGTTTCCTCGGCCGACGCAACCGCCTGCTCGTCAGGCGCCGAGGCTTCCTCGTCGGGCTGCGCCCAATCTTCACTATCCTCGGCATCGCGAAAGTCCGCCGACGTCATGCTGTCGTCATCATGGTCGGCATAGTCGAGCAATGAGCCCGCCGCCGCATTCGACTCGGAGGGGTCTTCATGAACCGCTTCGTTCGGATGGCCGCCATCAAGCCGCGCCAGATCCCGCTCGTCCTCGGCATCGACATCGGTTTCGGACAGCTCGGCTGGCGCTGTTTCGTTCTCTGGCTCTGCCGCGGGGATTTCGCCGGCATGCGTGGAGTCTTCCTGCTGGACAGCATCGGGCGTCGACGCAACCTCGCCAGCCGCCTCGACCGGGGCTTCGGCCTCCGCTTTAGGCACGTCAGCTTTTCCCAAAGGTTCAGCAGATGTTTCGGTCGTCGCTTCCTCGAAGCTTTCAAGGCTGGGCTTCTCGGCCCCTGGCGGCTCGACCGGGGAGCTGTCTTTCTTCAGCCGCTCGCCGATCTCGCGGAACGCGCTGCGTTCCAGACTCGACAGACCCTTGTCGTTGGCTGGCTGCCGATGTTCGGCCAGCCTGATCACCTTGTCGGCAAAGCGCCGTTCCGGTTTCGGCACGATAGTCAGCGCCGGCACCTCGCCCTTGAACGGATCCGATGCCTGAGCATCCTCGGCCTTTGGCTGTTCGGGCTCGGCTTCGACGGCTTGCGGTTCCGGCGTCGCTGGCGCGCTGCCGTTGGGCACCAGCGCCATGCCGATGGCTTCCGGATCGACGACCGCATCACTGGTGCGCGCGACGCCGAAGCCGCGGAAACCTTCGAAGGCGCGGCTGCGGCCATAGACAGGCAGCGCCGCCAGGTCGACAGGTATCTTCAGACCGGTGCCGACGACCGGCCAGAGCACGGAGCGCCCGGACCAGGTGTCGCGCCGTTCGAGCAGGCCTGATATTTCGCCGGAGGGGTCGAGACCGAAGGTGGCCGCGACATCCCTGAAGCGCCGGCCGATCACGTCGGCCGCCGGCTTGCCGACTATGTCGGCGAATTCCGGCGACAGCGCGCTGAACTTGCCCTCGGCATCGGTGCGCCAGACGAAGCGTACCGGCGCCGCCATGCGATCTGTCGCCGAGACCGTCGCGGGCGCGGAGGTGGCCTGGACATCGTCCCGTTTCGTGTCTTGGGCAGGAAATTCCAGGGCGGCCGTTTCAGCCGGTGCTTGAGGTTCGGGCGCGGCTGGTCGCGGCGCCCGTTGCCCTTCGTCCTCGCCGGCATTGAAGTACCAATGGTCGTGCTGCGCCCGCGTGCGCGCGGCTGCCGGTTGATCGCTGTTGGCTGCCGTGGGCGGCTGCGCCGTCGCGTCGGCGATCTCATGCGGCTGCGATGCGGCGACGTCGCCGGCCGGCGCAGCCCCGGCAATGGTTTGCGCCGGGTGTTCGCCGCCAGCGGTCGTGTCGTCGAGCTGGTCCTCGTCGATCACCACCAGCAGATGCCGCTCTTCGGTCAGTCTTGCCAGCCCCGCCGGATAGGAGGTCGCACCGCCGGGGACGAGGCGCTTGACGATGCGGTCGCTCTCGGCCGCGACATCGGCGACGAGCGCGGCCAGCGTCTCCGGCAGGATACCCAGCGCCGAAAACCCCTCCGAGGCGGCCTCGATGTTGCCCGCGGCATCGACAAAGGCGATGAAATGGCCATCCTCGGTAAACCCGCTGATGGCGCGAGCGGCGATTTCGCCGGCACTGCGCGAACCCGTCTGCGCCGCCGGCACGGCCAGCATGATCGCCTTTTCGGCGTCCGGCATGCTCACGGCACTGGCCAGGAAGCCGACGGCGCGGCTGGTCATGCCGGTCGCCAGCCGCACCATGATGGCGCGGTCGCTGCCAATCTCGGGAAATCCGCTGGTCGCCATGATCTGGCGCTTGGCGATCAAGGGCAGCTGCGTCGAGGCGCCGATGATGGCCTCGATGTCGGGATAGCCGAACATCGCGGCTCCCGGCCCATTGGCCCAGATCACCTGCTCCAGGTCCGCCGACAGGATCGCGATCGCGTCGCCGGCGGCAAAGCGCTGGCGGACCGCGTCGAGCACGGCGACGTCGAGGAAGGAATATTCGGACGGCATGCCTTGGCTAACCCTAACGGAGCGGCGAATTTGCAGTTAACGCTTTGTTAATAAAAGCCGGAGGCGCGAAGGTCCACAAGCCAGAACGTGCAAAGGCTGGAATTTGGGCTCTTGGTTAATGGCCCAAAAGAATTTATGGTGCACTGCAACAAAGATATTGCAATGCACAAAATTTGCCTTTATATTGCCATCATACATGAACGAGACGGCTTTCTGTCAAAGCCGCTGCCGCTGAAAAGGATGGAAAATGTCCAGGACCAAAGCCGCCGAGACGATCGAAAACGTTGAATTCCCGAGCTTCGACGCTTCCAAGGCCACCGACCAGATGCGCGCCTTCGCCGAAAAGGGCGTTGAGCAGTCGAAGGAAGCCTATGCCAAGCTGAAGACCGGCGCCGAGGAGACCCAGAAGGCTCTGGAGTCGACCTTCGAGACCGCCAAGACCGTTTCCAGCGACCTTTCGCTCAAGACCATTTCCGCCCTGCGTGCCAATGCCGAAGCCGGCTTCTCGCACCTCGAAGCGCTGATCGGCGCCAAGTCGCTGTCGGAAGTCGTCGAGTTGCAGACCGCGTTCCTGCGCAAGCGCGTCGAAACCACCGTCGAGCAGGCCAAGGACTTCCAGGCTGTCGCCTCCAAGGCGGCCGAGGACGTCTCCAAGCCGATCAAGACCGCCTTCGAGAAGGCGATGAAGGAAATCAAGGTCGCCTAACATTTACGCATGATCTGAAGATGCAACAAAAGGTCGCATTTTCTTAAGATAGATCAACCGTATGATGGTGACCATCAAGGAATACCCGGCGGGTGGAACCTCCTCCCTCTGCCTCCCGGGGTGACCAGCCAGCACCTCCTCCCGCTGGCTCGTAACAGGAAAAGGCCGGCACCTCCTCCCGCCGGCCTTTTTCTTTGTCTGGCGCCCTGTTCTTGCCTTGTGCCTCTTGTTGCCAGGCAAATGTCGTGCCGATGTGGGGAAGTGATCTTTGCTTTCCAAAAGCCTTGAATTAGAATCCATAAGCCCGTAAGGACGCATCGCCGAACGACAGAGCGGTCGAGTGGGATGAGTTTCTGCTTCGATCCCACTCAGGCAAACGTGCCGTTGTAGCTCAGATGGTTAGAGCGCCGGATTGTGGATCCGGAGGTCGCTGGTTCGATCCCAGCCAACGGTACCATAATTCACGAAATGATTTCAATGATTTACGGCTGCGAGGATGAGGCGAGCGCGCTGGAACAGCTCGTCGAACGTGGGCGGGCCAAACCATGATCGGAGGCGATCCGCGCGATTGTGGACGCTACAAATAGGGCGGAGCGCCACGCGCAAATCGGCGGGTCTGCTTCGCGCACATGAAACACTCAAAGGCCGAGGATCGAAAGACGGGCGCCCGCTCAGGCGGGCAGATCAACTTGGGCATAAAGCCACTGTCATTCGGCTGCTTGCTTCTGAAGCTTCTCGAACACAAATAGCTTGCCTTTGCGCACGCTGTCCTCAAGCGAGTTCGCCTTCGCCAGATGCGCCGCAATCGCACTGGCCAGCATGCATCCCGTCCCGCGCATCGATCCTGCAAGGCGCGGTGTGTTGAAGCGGATTGGTTCTTGATCACGGCGCAACAGAATATCGGTCGAACGAGGTCCCGCAGCGTGGCCCCCCTTGATCAGCAGGGCCCGCGCGCCAGATGCCAGCAATTTCCGTCCCTGTTTCATCGCGTCGCTCTCGTCCGCCGCCGGTTCCGCGCCAACAAGGAGCGCCAGCTCGAAGAGATTGGGGGTGACCAGACCGCAAAATGGCATCAGATCACGCTTCAAGGCGGCGATGGCGCCGGCTTCCAGGAGCCCCCGGCCCGACGTCGAGGCCAGCACCGGGTCGAGCACTGCCGGCACCTGTGGATTTTCGCGCAGCACAGCGACAACGGCAACGACGATCTCGGCCGTAGCGAGCATCCCGATCTTGATGGCCGCCACCTCGTTGGCCTGCAGCGCCGCGCGCATCTGATTGGCCACAAGATCGGGCTGCGAAGGATGGATTTCCATCACGGCTTCGTGCGTCTGCACCGTCAGCGCGGTGACGGCAAGGCAGGTGCGCACGCCAATGGAAGAGATCGTCTCGATATCGCGTGCAATTCCAGCCCCACCGCTGGAGTCTGATCCGCCGACCACGAGCACATGCGGTTCTCGCCTCAGCGCCATGGCTTTGTCTTTTCGATCCATTCTCGCGTGCGCGCTTCGGGATCGGCATTCAACGTGATGTCGGTGACCACTGCCGCGCTGTCCGCACCAGCCTCGAAAACACCGTCGAGCCGGTCGGGGTTGAGGCCGCCAATGGCGACCAATGGGATCGGCGCCACCCGATGCTTCCACTCGCTGATCCGCTCAAGCCCTTGCGGCGCCCATTTCATCTTCTTCAGGATGGTGGGATAGATGGGGCCGAGCGCGACGTAGTTGGGCATGGCGGCCATGGCCGTTTCCAGTTCGACATGATCATGCGTGCTGACCCCGACCTTCACGCCGGCTGCCCGTATCCGCGCGAGGTCGGCGGATAGCAAATCCTCCTGGCCGAGATGGACGAAGTCGCAGCCTTCCTCGATTGCCAGGCGCCAGTGGTCGTTGACGATGAACTGGCATTGGTGCTGGGCGCATAAAGCCTTGGCCTTGCGGATCTCCGCGCGCAACCCGGCTTCATCCATGCTCTTGATGCGCAACTGCACCAGCTTGACGCCGAGCGGCACCAGCCGTTCGATCCAGGCAGCGCTGTCGACGATCAGGTAGAAGGGATCAAGCTTCATGAAAAAACTGCCCTGCCGATGGTCGGCGTCGATGGCACGGCGACGTCGCGCGGTTCGAGCATTCCGGAGCTGAAAGCTTCACGACCGGCCTCGACCGCCTTGCCGAACGCACACGCCATGCCGACCGGATCGGCCGCCTTGGCAACGGCGGTGTTTAGGAGCACGGCATCAAAGCCGAGTTCCATGACGGTGGCCGCGTGCGACGGCCGCCCGAGCCCAGCATCCACGATCAGTGGAACGCCGGGGAAATGTGCGCGCATCGAGCGCAGCGCCGGAATGTTGATCGGCCCGAGGGCGGAACCGATCGGTGCACACCACGGCATCAGAACCTGACAGCCCGCCTCCAGCAGCCGCTCGGCGACGACAAGATCGTCGGTGGTATAGGGGAATACATCGAAACCGTCCTCGCACAGGATGCGGGCGGCCCCGACCAGCCCGAACACGTCCGGCTGCAGCGTGTCGTGGTTGCCGATCACTTCGAGCTTGATCCAGTTGGTGCCGAAAACTTCGCGCGCCATCTTCGCGGTCGTGACAGCTTCATTGACCGAGTGGCAGCCGGCAGTGTTGGGCAGGATTCTGACGCCGAGCGAGCGGATCAACGACCAGAATTTTTCGCCGGCCCTGCCGCCTGCCATCTCACGGCGCAACGAGACGGTCACCACCGATGTGCCCGACGCCTTGACAGCCTCGGCAAGGATGGCCGGCGAAGGATATTGCGCGGTGCCGAGAAGCAGGCGCGACGGAAGCTCGGTTCCATAAAGCTCTAACATGATCTAGCCTCCCTGCATGGGCGAGAGGATTTCGACCCGGTCGCCATCGCTTAGCTGGAATTCCGCCCGGTTGGCTTTGTGCACGAGGTCGCTGTTGACGGCCGTTGCCAACCAATCGCCCTCGTAGTCGAGCGCGGCAAGCAGCTCCGCCAGCGTGGCGGTGGCAACCTCATGCGATTCGCCGTTGACCATCAGTTTCATGAGCAAGTTCCTTGGTTGCGTCTTGATTGAAAACCAGGTCGGCAGCCTGGCGCGCCATGGCGGGGGCGAGAAGAAATCCGTGACGATAGAGCCCGTTGATCGCGACGGTGTCTCCGTTCATTTCGACGCGCGGCAGGTTGTCGGCAAAGGCTGGACGAACGCCGACACCGGTTTCAACGATCACGGCCTCGCCAAAAGCCGGATGGAGGGCATAGGCGGCCCCCAGCAGCTCCATCATCGAACGCGCCGTGACTGGTCCGGCGGACTGGCTTTCAATCATCGTCGCGCCGATCATGAAACGGTGGTCGGTGCGCGGCACCGCATAAAGCGGGAAGCGCGGATGAAGCAGCCGGACCGGGCGTGACAGCGAGATATCAGGGGTGCGCAGGATGAGCATTTCGCCGCGAACGCCGCGCAGCCTGTCATCGGCGGCTGCCATTCCCGTGCAATCGATCTGACGATCGAAACCAAAAACATGCTGGGGGTCGGCGCCGAAGTGGAATTCGACGCCCATTGCCGCGAGCTTGTGATGAAGTGCTGCCATCGCCTGGCGCGGGTCGAGATGAGCTTCATCGGGGAAGAGCAATCCGCGCCGGAAGCGGCCGGCGAGGTCGGGTTCCAGCAACGCGATTTCCTCTTCACCGACACGCCGGTGGCCCGACGTGCGACTAGCGAACCGGTCGAGCTCGCGCGCATCGCGCGGCGCGGCGAAGACCAGCGTTCCCCGCCGTGTTACCAAGCCGGGCGTTGCGGCATCCCACCAGTTGGCGGCGTCGCGTCCGAGATCCAGCACCGGCTGCTCGGCGCTTGCACGCTCGCACCATGGCGCCAGCATGCCGCCGGCGAACCACGACGCATTGCCTCCAAGGCCATGCCGGATCTCGGCGACCGTGACCGTCGCGCCGCGGGCGGCGAGTTCGAAGGCGGCGGTGAGGCCGGCGACGCCGGCCCCTTTGACCAGCACCCTCATGACGGTTCCGGGGCCTCAGGCATGAGTGGGACGCTGGTCTCGCCAGTTGGAATGTAGAGATCGCCGCCCTCGCGGTATTTCGCCGCCATGGCCGCCATGCCCTCCTTCTGCGCTTCGGCGCGGATGTCGTGGGAAATTCGCATCGAGCAGAATTTCGGCCCGCACATCGAGCAGAAATGCGCCAGCTTGTGCGCTTCCTTGGGCAAGGTCTGGTCGTGGAAGGACCGCGCGGTTTCCGGGTCGAGCGACAGGTTGAACTGGTCCTCCCAG
>NZ_JAMYLA010000052.1:0-52313 GCF_040317725.1 Mesorhizobium sp. M1396
GAAGCACGCTGGCCGCTACCTTGGCTCGTTTGTTGGGACGCGTATGATTGGCGAAACCATCGGACACGGTGTCCTTCTCCCCGTCACTATACGGGGAGATGTGCCCGGCAGGGCGATGAGGGGCAGCGCGACCGGGGCTAGAAAATCGCGTCCGAACAACAACATACAGCCGCCACCTCGCAATGCAATTCAGGAATCCCCCATGTCCCGTCACGTCACCTTCATGACCATCGACGAAGCCGAGCACTACACGCCGCAAGAACGCGCGGCGATCGTTGCCGCCTATCCCGCGCATGAGCGCGAGGCCCGCGCGCGCGGCATTCCGGTGCTGGGCTCGGGCCGCATCTTTCCGGTGGCGGAGGAATTGATCGCCTGCGAGCCGTTCCGGCTGCCGCGCCATTGGCCGCGCATCGGGGCGCTGGATTTCGGCTGGGATCACCCGTCGGCTGCGGTCGAGCTGGCCTGGGACACGGAGGCCGATGTCGTCTATGTCACCAAGGCTGCCCGCGCCTCGCAACAGACGCCGGCCATGCAGACGCTGACGCTGAAACCATGGGGCGAATGGCTGCCCTTTGCCTGGCCGCGCGATGGCCGCCGCGAGACGCTGGAAGGCGCGGGCGTGGCGCTTGCCCGGCAATATGCCGCGCACGGGCTCAACATGCTGACCCGCCACGCGCAATTCGCCGACGGTTCGGTGTCGGTCGAGGCCGGGCTGATGGAAATGCTGGACCGCATGCAATCCGGCCGCTTCAAGGTGTTTTCCACGCTGGCCGACTGGTTTGAAGAGTTTCGGCTGTTCCATCGCAAGGATGGTCAGGTGGTCAAGCTGCGGGATGATCTGATGGCGGCGACCCGCTACGGCGTGATGATGTTGCGGGAAGCGGTGGTGGATCCGGCGGAGTTCAAGAGCGCGCGGAGGAAGGTGGGGCAGAGTGATCCGCTGGGTGCCTTTCGATAATTGAATTGGTGCTTCGACGAAGCGTGCCGGAATTACGGCGACAGAAGAGTGCACCGTCACAGTAATTCTCGTAATTCGTAGCTCTTTAGGTGGGGCGGTCTTTCCCGCCAGCTTCCCCGCCAAGGCTTTCAAAGCGGCCGTCGCGCACGTTGTTCCTTGCCACGTGGAGCGCATCAGCCGCTCTCTCCAACTCAGACATTGTGAACAGGCGATGGCCCGCCGACGTGTGACAAACAACGTGCGGCTCACCAGCGGTGTGCGGGTCCGCTCTTGCACCACATAGCCCATGCGCCAGGCAATTTCGGGTATCGGCAAGTGTCTGGATGTCACTCTGGACCCCTTGGCAAGCCTCTGGCTCAACTGAGCGCCAGTGGCCCCACAATGATCCCTTGAACAACTGGCGGTCTGGCTCGATTGCCTCGATGCGCTCGCGGATTTCTGCTTCCAGCCATCCCCAATGCAGCAGCACATATGCCACTGCGGCCATCAAGTCGCGCATGTTGGGTTGGGCAGCCAAATCATCAGCCATATTCGTAGATCGACCTGCGTTTGCGCCACAAGAATGACGGCGACATGGAACTGTTATCACCCATGTGACTGGAGTGAACCTTCGGGCTGAAACATGGAGAATAGTTGAGAAAAGTGCACTGTCACCGTGATTTCACTCCACGATCTTCCAGTAAGAATCCTTGCGGATCACCTTGCCGTTGCGAAACGTGTAGAAGTCGCAGCCTTGGACTTCCTTTTTCACGCCCTCGTGGGTGGTGCCGGTGAGGGTCCATTTCGACATGCCGGTGTCGGCGGCCTCGTCGGCAAAATGCTCTGCCTTGCCGTAGTGGACATCGGGCAGGCCTTCGAAGCGTGTTGCCAGCGCGTCCCGTACGTTGCGCTTGCCGTCGCAACGCGTTCCCCAGGGCTCGGCTCCCCTCGGCATCTCCAGGACGCAGTCGTCGGCAAAGAACGCCATGATGCGATCGAGATCGTGCGCGTTGAAGGCTTCGCATAGCTCCGTCAGTGTCGCTCGAATGTCCATTCGCCCGTCTCCTGGATAGCCGCAGCGTTCGATGTTCGAAGTAGGTCACCAGCGACGGGGGCGGTCAAGTGCGCAAGCCGTCGAGACTCCGCCCGGAAGCGGGAACCTCCGTTGCTCAGGCCTGCTCATGACCCTTCGCATCGTCCCCGCCACCTTGCGCGACCTGTCCTATATCGCCGCCAACCTGCGTCCCGAAGATCGGGCCGAGATCGACTGCCAGCTCGACCACTGGTCGCCGGCGCTGCTGGCGCTGACGGCGCTGCAGGGGTTTGCCTATGTCGCCGAACTGGACGGCAATCCGGAGGCCGGGTTTGGCGCCGCCGAACAGCGCGGTGGGCTGTGGATCGCCTGGAGCTGGGGCACGCGCCGCATGCGGCGCTGCGTGCCTGGGATCTCTCAATTCTTTCACGCCACGCTTGGGCCTCAAGTCGCGGCGCGCGGCGCCTGGCGGGTCGAGGCGCGGGCGCTGGCCGCCAATGAACTGGCGCTGCGCTGGCTTGGCCGGCTGGGCGCCACGCAACGCTGCCTGCTGCCTGGATATGGCCGCAACGGCGAAGACTTTTTCCTCTATGACTGGACAAGAGAAGGCTGGAACCATGTGTCTGTTTCAAAAACCACCGGAACTGAAGCCGCTGCCGCCGACGCCGACCGCCGAGGACAAGGATGTGCAGGCGCGGGAAGCTGCGCTGCGGGCTGAACTCGAACAGCGCAACGGCACCGCCGGCACGATCAAGACCGACCTCGCGCCCGGCAGCCTCACAGGCCAGCGCCGCGTGCTGTTGGGGATGTGACCATGACCGCGATGAAGCGCAGTTTTCGCAAACGCGTGTGGGATTGGTGGGTGTGGAGGCGGCATGCGCGGGCGGTGAAGCGGCGCGGGTGATCTCCCCCGGAGGGATCGGTTGCTCAGTGTCCCGCCCGCTTTTGCGTTAAAGCGGAGAGCAATTCGTCATCTTGCGGCGGGTTGACAATCCGGCCCCAGCCGCCATGCTGCACTGCAACATTACTATCTAGGAGTCCGCAATGACAGATATCAGGTCATCGCGCATCGAATGCCTCGACGGGCTTCGGGCGCTCGCGGCGATCTGGGTGCTTGTCGGGCATTGCCTGCTTCTGACCGGCTGGCGTGTTCCCATCGTCGGCGAGCCGGATCTCGGCGTCGATCTCTTCATCATGCTGTCCGGCTTCCTGATGGTGTTCCACTATCAGCTGCGCCAGGACAAAGAGCCCTGGCAAAGACCGGGAACCTGGCTGAAATTCTGGACGCGCCGCTACTTCAGGATCGCGCCGCTGTTCTACGTCATGCTTTTGCTGGCACTCGCGCTTGGCCCCTATCTCTACGGTTCCAGGATAATCATCGACGATTTCCTGTCGAGGTCGCACCAGGCGCCCGAGCGCTATCTCGACAGCGGCCCGAAGAACATCGTCGCGCATCTGACGTTCCTGTTCGGCCTGCTGCCAGGCTTCGCCTACCGCACGCCGCTCCCCGACTGGAGCCTGGGACTGGAGATGCAGTTTTACGCGGCCTTCCCGGCCATTATGCTGTTGGTGCGCAGGTTCGACTGGATAAGAAGCGCCGGGCTGGTCGCCGCGGTTGGTTGCATCATCGTGTTTGCGCTGGGCCGATTGTCGGTCCATTTTCCGATGCCGTCGTTCCTGGCGCTGAAGATGCAGATATTCCTGTGCGGCATGCTGCTGGCGGGCGTCGTGCATCAGAGCCAGCCACGGCCGATCCTGTATCTGGCACTGGCGCTGCTTCTGGCGGCGCTGCCGTTTGGCGGCGACTACGGACTTGGCAAGCTGCTGGTGCGAGAAGCGCTGGTGGCGGGGTTCTTTGCCCTGGTTCTCTACCGCATGCTGCCGGGAGCGGCAGGAAGGCTGGCGAGGGCGATAGCCGTGACGCTCAGCAACCGGTTCTTTCATCTCATGGGAGAGCTTTCCTTCAGCATCTACCTGATCCATCTGCTGGTGTTGCAGCCTGTCGCGGCGTTCGTCATCAGCCAATACGGCCACGGGCTGGCGGCGCCGCTGCGTTTCGCGATCGTCGTCGCCATCGTCCTGCCGACGGTGACCCTGCTGTCCTGGGTCACCTATAATCTGATCGAGGTTCCCGGCCAGAAGGCGGGCCGATTCGTCGTCCGGCGCTTTGGCCGCAAGGGCGGCGCGCCGGCGCTGGAGAGCATCAAGCGCAGCGCATGATCGTGCGTGCCGATCGCCAATCGCGCGTCGGCCAAATGGGCACGCTGCCATGACACGACCGGCGGCGAACCAAATCCCGCTAAAACTGTGTCACGCCCTCTCGTGCGCGCCAAAGTGAAAGCCACTGCCGCAGCAGTGTCCGGATGTTCTTGTCGTAGACATAATGCGCGAATGCCGAGACCGCGATGATGACGATGGATGTTCCCAGAATGAACGGCAAGCCGTGCTCGTTCCACGAGGCCCCGGTCACAGATTCGACCACGGCGTTCGAAAGGCGGATGAGCGGCGTGTGAAGAACATAGATGGCGTAGGAGATATTGCCGGAGAAGAGCGCAACCCAGCGCCAAAACCCGGATAGCCGCAAACGGGAGGCCACGAGAACGAGCCAGGGCCAGACCAGGACTATTATCGCCAGACTGCACAATTGCACATGTTCGACGGGTCTGAAGATCATGAGCACGCCGCACAGCGTCAGGAGAAACGGCATATAAAGATTGCCATCCCGACTCTTCCCGGTCGCATATCGGTTGAGAAAGACCCCGAGAAAGAATGAGAACGCGATCCGGGCGGGAGCCGCGATCGTGTCGTCCCAATGGGCGCCGCCCCCAAGGACGAAACCCTGCCAAGCCAGAAGCACCAGGGCCAGGAACGCAACACCGACAATGAGTGCAAGTGAACGAGCAGCCAGCCTTACGGCCAGCGCGGCAAAAACAGCGTTGGCGACGAGTTCATAAAATAGCGACCACGCTGGGCCATTCAGCGGGAAAAGCACGTCGGGAAATGTCGAGAGCGACGGCGGCGTGGGTAAAAAAAGAACGGAAAACCCAAGACTTGCGAGCAAATCCAGCCGCGAATACGAACTGAGCCCGCGCGTTGCGATGATTGCACCCACGCCGATCACAGCCAGGCCGACCGCGGCAAAATATAGCGGGTAGAGCCTGAGAAGACGGATCTCCGCGAACTCCCAAAATGACATGCCCTTTCGGAACTTGTCGTCGTAGGCGTGGGCGATCACGAAGCCGCTCAACAGAAAAAACAGGTCGACGGCGAGGAACCCGGACGGCGCCAGATCATATCGCCGGCCCGTGAATTCGGTGAAGTGGCCTAGCATCACCAAAACAGCAGCGATGCCCCGGAGGCCATGCAGAGCGTCGAAGTGGGCCGTTTCCGCCCTTGATTCTGGCGTTTTGGTCATCCCGTATCCGTTACTTTGCCCATCTACGCACGGATTGCTGCAACGCACAAGAACGTTTTGCGACGCACACTCAACCCACATCCAGGAGCCCCACATGGCCATTGCAGAAGGCTCGATCAGCCGCGCCCGCGATATCCTTTCCCGCCAGTCCGAGCTCGAGAGCGAGCGCGGCCAGTATGAGGCCGTGTGGGAGCAGGTGGCGGAGTTCTGCGACCCCGACGCGCCCGATATATGGAGCGGCCGCCGCGGCGTTGGGCCGGACTCGCAGGCAGAGCGGCAGGAGCGGCGCGGTGCGCGCGTCTATGCCAACACCATCAACTCGGCCGCCAACCGGCTTGCCGCGGGGCTCGAAAGCCTGATCATTCCGCAGTCGGAAAAATGGCATGGGTTGTCGACTGCCGCCATGAACGACGACGAGACCGACGAGGAGAAGGAATGGGCGGAAGGTTTGCGCGATTTCCTGTTTGCGCTGCGCTACTCCGCCAATTCGAATTTCGTGCCGGCCACGCAAGCCTGCCTGCGCAACGTCGTGCGCTACGGTCCGGCCTATCTCTATGCCGAGGAAGGGTTCGGCGCCACGCTGATCCGCTACGCCTCGATCCCCGTGGTCGAGGGCTATCTCAGCCGCAACCGCTGGGGTCAGGTCGATATTTTCCATCGCCGCTACGAGCGCACCGCGCGGCAGGCCGCACAGCTGCTCGGCTACGAAAAGCTGCCGGCGCGCATCAAAGTGCTGGTCGACGATCCGGCCAAATGCGAGACGAAGATCTCGCTGATCCAGTGCATCCAGCCGCGCGACGAGCGCAAGATGTACAGGCTGGGCGGTCAGTACCAATATCTCGACACGGCGTTTGCCTCCTACCACGTCATTGAGGACGAGGAGGAGATCGTGCGGGAAAGCGGCTTTCGCACCTTCCCGGTGTCGACGTTCAATTGGCGCCGCTACGAGGGCGACCCCTATGGCATCTCGCCGACCATAGAAGCACTGACGACCGTGCGCGAGGAAAACGCGGTGCGCCGCTCCGGCCTGCGCGCGCTGCAGCAGATCACCGATCCGGCCACCGCCTCGAAGGCCCGGCTCGACTATGTGCCGGTTCTCAATCCAGGCGAGAATTATCCGGGCCTGATCGACGACAATGGCCGGCCGCTGATCGCGCCGATCTCGACCGGGCAGAACCCGACCTATGCCTTCAATTACGCGCAGAGCCGCGCCGACGAGATTCGCGACATGATGTTCGTCAACCTGTTCCAGACGCTGGTGCAGAACCCGCAGATGACGGCGACCGAAGCGCTGATCAGGCAAGAAGAGAAGGGCGCGCTGCTCGGGCCGTCCGGCTCGATCATCCAGGCCGGCTTCGCCACCAATCTCGACCGCGAGCTTGGCATTCTCGAAGACAAGGGGCTGTACGACGAGGACAGCCGCTTCCTGCCGCCGGAAAGCCTGGCCGGCAAGGCGGTGCGGCCGACCTTCACCGGCCCGCTCGACGTGCTGCGCCGCTCGGCCGAGGCGCGCGACACCATCCAGGTGGTGACGACGGCCATGCAGATGGCGCAGTTCGATCCGGGCGTCATGGACAACATCGACAGCGACGAGGCGATCAAGATCGTGCAAAGCGCCGGCCGCAGCCCGCAGCGCATCTTCCGCCGCAAGGAGGAGGTGGACGAGTTGCGCGGCGCGAGAGCCAAGACCCAACAGGCGCAGGCCGGCATGGCGGCGATCGCCACCGCCGGCAAGGCCGCCAAGGATGCGGTGCCGGCGGCCGTGCAAGCACGCGACAGCGGCCTGCTTGATGGGCTGCAAGACATGCTGGGCGGCGGTGGTCAAAACGGGCAGCCCGTCGGCCCGGCGGGTAACAGCGCATGAGCCGGAAACGCTTCGCTCATGCAGGGCAGGCCGGCAGTCCTGCCAAGGCGCGGGACGCGCTGGCCAAGGCTTATCTCCGTGTGTTTTCCGGCCAGGACGGCGAGATGGTGCTGGCCGACCTCGCGGCGACCACGGGCTATTACCGGCGGCCGTCCTATGGCGAGTGGATGGCGCGCACCAGGACGCCGAACGGCTTCGAACTGCACAGCGCGCTCAGCAATGCGCGGGCCGAGGTGGTGCAGCATATCATGGGGTTCCTGACGCTGGACGACACGCAGCTGGTGGCGCTGGAGAAGGCGGCACGGGCGGAGATGTAGGCGCTGAAGCTGCGTCCCTCGCCGCGTTTACGGGGAGAGGATGCCGGCAGGCAGGTGAGGGGCGGCGCCAGCATGTCGAACCTAGCGCTGCCCGTCCTTCGGACTCCCTGCCGGGGCCTTCTGCCCGTTGAACGGGAGAAGGGGCTAGTAACGGTCGCAGCGGCTCTGCGACGCGGTCGCGCTGCCGAAGTGATCCATTGACCCACACGGGGCAGCACCGCTGCTCCAGGATTCTTTCAAAAAAGTCGATCCGACAAAACCCGCGAAGGCGGACAGCCAGCGTGCGACCCGGCCGTGCCGTGCTCGCCGGCGCGCCCTTTGTTCAAAGCCAGTTGGGCAGGAAACAGCCAATGGTCAGCATCATCCCCCTCTCCATTGCCCCGCGCCGGCTCGATACCGGCAACGCGGTGCAATACCCGCAGGGATCGCCGATCGGCGGCGCCATGCAGGGTCTTGGCGACGAGTTCTCGGCCATCGCCGCGCGCTACCAGCAGATGAAAGACCAGCAGGAGGCATTCGACGCGGAGCTGGCGCGCCGCCGGTTCAATGGCCGGATCGCGCAGGCGGAAGACGAGGTGACGGCGAATGCGCCGGCCGACGGCGCCGGCTTGCATGAGACGATGTACGGCCAGGTCGATCCACGCAGCGGCCGAGTGGTCAAGACTGGGCTGTTCGACACGCTGTTCGACGATGCCCTGCCTGGTATGCCCGAGAGCCAGCGCCCTGGTTTCGCCAGGCAGAAGGAGGCGATGCGCGCGGTTGGCGCGCGGCGCATGGCGCAGCGGCAGCTACAGCGGCGGCAGGATTATGAGCAGACCGAGGCCGACACGGCGCTCAAGACCAGCGCCATCGCCATCGGCAACGCCAACCCCGACGATCCCGTCACCTTCGAAGCAGCGCGCCAGGAAGGGCTCGACCTGATCGACAAGATGGGGCTCGACCCGGGGATCAGGCAGCAGAAGGTGAAGGACTGGTTCGGTACCGCCGCCAAGACACGGTTCGAGGCGTTGATCGCCAAGGACCCGAAGCGCGCGCTTGAGATGTTTGGTGCCGGGACGCCGGCTTCCGGCGGCGATGTCTCCGGCGATGTCGCGCAAACCGCAGGCGCCTCTGGCAGCTCAAAGATGGCTGCGGGAAAAGGTGACCGCGTTGGCAAACAGACGCCGGAAGAAATGCTGGCGCAGGCGTTTCGGGACGACCTTCCGCAACAGGAACAGGCCGCGCTGGTTCGAAAAGCAAAGGTGGCCAAGCTCACCCAGGAGGTCGAGATTCGCGCCGCCATCGGTCGCGCCGAGGCAGAGGCACCAGACGAGATCGCACGCACCGGCGCCTATTCCGGCAAGATGCCGGGCGAGGATGCCTACAAGATCATCTATGGCCGCGACGAGGGCGGCAGGCGCTGGCAAGGCTTGATATGGCAGGCCGATGTCGGGAAGCGGATTTTCGACATGGGGACCATGTCGAACCAGGAAATCCACGCCGCGCTCCGCGATTCCGATTCGGGGCCAAGCGGTCAGCAAAAAGACCAGGATCGCCGTTACGCGACCGCCATAGCGGCAAAGCTGGTCTTGGAGCGGAGACGGGCCGATTCCGGTGGTTACGTCAGCGAATTGTCTCCAGACATCTCCGCGGGCTGGAAAGCTGTGTTTGGCACTGGGCCTTCCGATCCAGAGGCTTTTGATCAAGACAATTACGACAAAACGGTGGCCTTGTCGGTCGCTTCGCAAAAAGCATTGGGTATTGATGATGAAAATCTTCAGCCCGTGCCGTTCTCCATCCTCCGCAAGCTTGCCGAAGACCGCGACAGCGGAAGTATGTACTTCATGGACAGCTACGCGAAGGCAAGCGAGTTGTTCGCGCGCACGAAAAACCCTGTCGCGCGAGCAGCTCTGGTCCGGGAGTTGGATGATGCCGGTCTGGGCGGGATTCTCCCCGGCGGCAAGCCGCGCCTTTCGATGGGCGAGGTGCTTCGCGCGGACGCCAAAGCGCTTGGCAAGACAGCTGCGAATGCCGGGATCGCCCTAGCCAACGCAAATGATTGGATTGCCTACGGTATGTCCGGAGGAACGATCAGCCCTCCAGATTACAAGGATGCCTACTACGAGCCTTCGGACAATGTCGAGAAGGTGATGATGCGTCAGGGAAGTGACGCATTGGGTTGGGCCATACCGGTGCCCGGGGTTGGTCGAGTTGTTGAGAGCGCAGTGGGCGCTAGAGCCGCCGGGCGAGCGGAAGGCCCAATCACCAGAAAGTCCTTCACAAACTCAGAGGGGGCGAATGCCTCGATCCCCGAAGCTGCTCCCGGCCATGTCGAGAAGACAAGTCCTGAGCAAGCGGCAGGCATAACGCCGAAGCCGCAGCCGACGGATTTCTCCAAGCATGATGCCGCGGTGGAGCCTCCTATCGCTGACTCCGACGCCCTCTCTGGCGCTACGACGCCTAGCCCCACGCAAGGTGCTCGCCAGACGATCCGTTCGCCTCGGAAGTCAAAGCTGGACCAAAAGATGATCGCCGCAGTGGCGCGCGAGCTATTTGCTAGAGATCCCGATCGCGTAGAACTCCCCGTCGCAAAATTTGGCGAGGCGACTACAAAAAATTACCGGAAAGAGTATGCTCGGGCGAACCCTGACGTGGATATCAAGGATTTGGTAGTCCATCATCAGGCTGAGCAGCAATTGCTCAAGAGGTTTTTAAATTTTCTATCAGAGAAAAAGCTCAATTCGGCAGAAAATCTTCGTGGTATCCCTAAGAAATTTAATGATATTCTGCATCTTGTTATCCTTAGAGCCGAAAATGACGAATTCTACGCAAATTACCCGAATCCGACAGAGCGGCAAGTTCTTGATCATCGGACAATGATGGATAAGAAGTATGGTCATCATTTCGTCCCGCCTGTCGGAAAATATAGGTGAGCAATGGATTATTACTATGTACAGCCATTTGTTGCTGGCGACTTTGGCAAAAACACGGTTCTCGACAACCGCGTTCACCCGCCGATCGTGCACAAACTGCACTATGAGATCGATGTTTGGATTGGTGATGTCCTGATAAGGAGTTTTCCTTGCTATCTTGTTACCGAAGAAGCTCAGCGGGAATTGTTGAAGATAGGTGTTTCGGGGGTGACGTTTGCCGATGTCGAGGTGACTGCCTCGGAGCTGTTCCATCGGCTGCAGCCAGAGACGAAACTTCCACCTTTCGTCTGGATGAAGATCCATGGGCAGCGGGGACATGACGACTTTGGGATGGCTCCGAACCACGAGCTTGTTGTTTCAGAACGTGCCCTGGACGTGTTTGAGCGCCTCGGCAATGAGTCAGCCGGGATTCGTTCATTCGACGAGCCGGAAATGGATTGAATGATCCTGGTGACGGCGCAGGTAATCAGGAGCGGAGATGACGAGCTCGATTCTGCCCCGGCTCGCACTGCCTCGCGAAGTTCACCGACAACAGGCTACGCCGTGGTGGAATCGGTTGCTGAAGGACCTGGGAGGATAACAGTGGGATATAGTCTAACGGAGGGACAGCTCGACGCGCCGGCTGACTCCGCGGTCGTAGATGGCCTATCCTCACGCCTGGGAGTCGCGCTGCCAAAGGATTACACCAATTTCCTCAAGGAGCATAATGGAGGTGAAGGCTTCATTGGCGATAGCTATTTAATTTTTTTTAAAGCCGAAGAATTGGCTGAATTCAATCGAGAGTATGAGGTTGAAAAATATGCGCCAGGCATCCTCCTATTCGCATCGGATGGAGGAGGTGAAGCCTATGGCTTCGACACTGAAGATGCGGCCATGCCAATCGTGCGCATCCCATTCATAGGTATGGATCGGCGATCCGCTGAGACGATAGCGCGTGACCTCGCCGATCTATTTGCTCGGCTGGAGGAATGGAAATGAGCGCCCAAAATATACATTTGCGTCCCAAGGGAATGGAGCTGTTTGAGATTACACCGATAATCGTTGGCGGCGATCCAGTCAGCATGGAAAACAAGATCTGGTTGACCAGACAAGAGCATTTTGAAGCGGTGCGCTACTGGAATCGAGCTATCGGGATTCTGCGTAAGGCGGCGCTGGAGAAGGGTGCAGGGGCGGAGGGGTAGGCGGTAGCCGTGAAGCTGCCTTGCCTGCCGGCGTTCGTCCGTTGCCCGGACCACGAACGCTGTTCTCTGATTGGAATCGCTGTGATGGCTGGTGCCCTACGGCGCCCCCTCTGTCCTGCCGGCTTTCGTCGCTCGGTAAGCCAAGCAGTTGGCTTACCGTCTGCTACGCGGACCGCTCCTCAACCCCCACGAGGGGGAGATTGGCAGCTTCGCTGCAATCGCCTCAATAGTCGCCGTTGTAGTACCGGTCGTCGCAAGGTGCCGTGTAGATGCGGCCGTAGCGGTCCTGGTAGCGGCAGAGCTGCTCGCCGCGGCGCTGCGGGGTGGTGGCTGAGCCGACGACGGCGCCGAGCAGGGCGCCGCTGGCAGCGCCGATGACCGTGCTCTTGGTGTTGCCGCCGATGGCCTGGCCGACGAGGGCGCCGCCGGCGCCGCCGATCAGCGCGCCGGTTCCGGCCCGCTGCTGGCCCTCGGTCTGCGCGCAGCCTGCCAGTGCCGCAGTCATCAGCACGGCGGCGATGGCTTTGTGAAAGTTCATGTGAGGTCTCCCTTGAATGCCTGAAATCCCTATCGCTCGTCCCGTGCGGCCGCATTGCGGCGGAACGGGGGCACGGGGCCTCACGATATAAGACATGGTTTCTCGGGCGTTGATGGACCGACGGCCGAAAACACCCCTTTCGAACAAGGCGCTAGCGGTGCGCCTTGTCAAAATGATTCAGCTTTTGACGGCCGCCCAAGCTTACAGCTCCGACCGGCCTGAATTGTCACAACTCTTCCAAAAATGGAGAAATGCCATGACCCGAGGTCTTCCCCGGACGCTTGCCCGCGCCGCCGCCCGCGAGGCCGGCCTTGCCCCGCCCAGGCCCGGCCTGAAAGCCGTCACCACAGGGCAGGGCGGCACGTACCGCACTGTCTTCACATTCGCCGGCATGCAGGTGCCGGTCACCGACGCACTGGCCTATGCCGGCCAGAAGATCTTCGATTTCGCCGACGGCAAGGTGCGCATCAAGGGCGGCACGGCGCGGTTGCAGTTCGCTGTCCTCGGTACCCGTGCGGCGACCATCAACGACAATGCCGCACTCACCTGGTCGCTGGGCTCGGCCGCTGCTTCCAGCGCCACTCTGGCCGGAGCCATGGTCAACGTGCTGGCCTCGACGGCTCGCACGCTCGACGGCGCCGGTGCCGCGCTCTCCACCGCGTCGACCGCCGACATCGCCGCCGCTGTGACGCTGGATGGCACCACGACCCCGGTCGATCTCTATCTCAACCTGGCGTTTGCCACCGGCACAGATATCGACGCCGACGGGACGATTGTCGTGACCGGCACGATCACGCTGCTTTGGGAAAACTGGGGCGATAATGTCTAGGCGCCGATGACGCGGCCAATCTCCCCCCTCGTGGGGGAGATGCCCGGCAGGGCAGAGGGGGGCGCTGTCCCGCCAACCTGTCCTGCGATTTTCAGCTCGATCAATGAAGCTAGCGCCTCATAGGCAAACGCGAACGCCGCGTTCCTTCGCGCCCCCCTCTGCCCTGCCGGCCATCTCCCCCTCGAGGGGGGAGATATCAAGCTTTGCCGGCCGGCTCCTTTCTAACCTCAACAAAGGAAACATCACATGACAGATCTGGCAGATTCCGGGTCCGTGGCGGCGCGTGCGCTGCCGGCGGGCAACCCGGCATGGCCTCCGGCCAGCCCGGCATGGCCTCCGGCAGGCGCGGACAACGGGTCCGCCGCGCCTGGCGCCAAAAGTTGGTTTGACGGTCTTTCCGAAGGCAACCGCAAGCTCGCTGAAGCCAAGGGCTGGACCAAGCCTGAAAGCCTCGACCGGTTTTTCACCTCCTATGCGGAGTTGGAGCGGCAGCAGGGTGAGAGCCTGCGCGTTCCCGCGCCGGACGCGCCACGGGAAGACTGGGACAGGTTTCATGCCCGGCTGCCCGAGACCATGCGTCCGGTCACCTCGTCCGAGAAAGTCGAATACCGGCGCCCGGAGGGACTGCCGGAAACCTTCGCCTATTCGGACGAGCTCGCCAATGCGTCCAAGGCGTGGGCGGTCGAAGCCGGTGCTTCGCCGAAGACCGCGCAGGCCTATCACGACAGGTTCGTCGGCTACATGGCCGAGCAGGCCGCGCGCCAGGAAATCGCGCTGGCCCGCTCGGTGGAAGCCACCCATGACGACCTTGTCAGGGACTGGGGACCGACCGACAGCGACGGCTTTCGCCAGAAGCTCGAGGTTGCCAATCGGGCGATGAAGAAGCTCGGCCTGGTCGACGCCTACAAGGCGAAGGGCATCCTTCTGCCTGACGGGGCGCTGACCGATCCGCAGATCGCCAAGGCGTTCCAGGCGATCGGCGAGGCGATGTTCCGCGAAGACACGATCGACGGCGGTGCTGGCTGGAGCGGAGCCAATCCGTTCAAGCGCAATGCCGCCGGCGAACGCAACCTGACCGACATTTCAGCCCTCGTCAAAAGCGACCCCGCCCGCGCCCGGCGGCTGGCTCGCGAGGCGGGAGAAAACCCCGACCTCTGGATGCCGAACAATCCTCTCTGATTCTGAGAGGCCACCGCAAAACCAAACCCGAAGGAAGAGAAAAATGGCAGATGCCTACACCCGCATCGCGGACGCGATCGTTCCGTCCGTCTATGCGCAATACGCTTTCGAGGAACACGTGCAGTCGCTCGAAATCTACCAAGCCGGAATCCTGTTCTCCGACCCGGCCATCTCGTCAAAGCTGTCGATGGGCGGCCGCTCCGTCGACATGCCCGGCTGGAAGGATCTCGGCAACGACCCGTCCGAGCCGGTCAATGACGATCCGGCCGATTCCATCGAGATGAAGAAGATCGGCTCGCGCCGCGAGGTCGCTGCCCGCAATGTCCGCGCCCAGGCGTGGGGCGTTCCGGACCTGACCTCGATCCTGGCCGGCGACGATCCGCAGAAGTTGATCGTCAAGCGGCAGACCGAGTACTGGCAGCGCGCCAACAAGCTGACCTTGCTCGGCATCCTGAAAGGCGTCGTCGCCGACAACATCGCCAATGACGGGGGCGACCTTGTGCGCACCACCGGCGCCTCCATCGTCGACACCGACATCATCGAGGCCGCCTATCTGATGGGCGACCGCGCGGACAAGTTCAAGACGATCTGGATGCACTCCAAGCAGATGAAGGCGCTGAAGCTCGCCGACCTCATCGACTATGTGCCGTCTTCCGAGCAGGGCGGGCCGCTGATCCCCTATTACATGGGGCTGCGGGCCGTCGTCGACGACGACATTCCGCAAGCCGCGGGCGTCTACACCGCCTTCATGTTCAAGGACAAGGCGATCCTGTGGAACGAGCTGCCGGTCAACACCGAAGGCGGCCCGCTGGAGTTCGACCGCAAGCCGCGTCAGGGCCACGGCGGCGGCGTGACGGAAATGGTGGGGCGTCGTCACTTCGTCCCGCATGTTCCCGGCACCCGCTTCCTCGACGCTTCCTCGGCCGGCGAATTCGCCACCGATGCCGAGTTGGCGCTGGCGGCGAACTGGGACCGCACCGCGTCGAGCGTCAAGAACATGACGTTCATTGCACTGAAGACGACTGAGGCCTGATTGGCTTGAGGCGAGGGCGGGGCGATGAGCGCCCGCCCTACCTCTGAACCTCAAAGCCTCCTGTTCCCGGATGACCTACGGCGCGAACAGACAGCCGGGATCCGCGGCCGGCAGGAGCAATTCGCGCGTTAGCGACTTCTCCAAAATCTACGCCCCGACCAAGGCGGCAGCCAAGGCACGGCAGCCCGCCCGATGCCTATCTTGTTGCGACAGCATTCCTTCGCGCCCCCTCTGTCCGGCAGGACAGAGGTGTCTGAATATCGCCATTCAATTCCCCAGCAATTCCCCAGCCGCTTCGCAGCGGCTTTTTTTATGTCCGGAGAAAAATCATGACCCGACCTGCATGGAGGCGCTGACCCATGGCCATCACCCCGCTCGATATCGCCAACATGGCGCTCGCCGTGCTCGACGAGGCGCCGATCGACAGTCTCGATCAGGACGTCAAGGCAGCGCGGCTTTTGAACCTGCATCTCGATCTCACCCGGGAAGCAGAACTGACCAAATGTGCCTGGGTGTTCGCGATCCTGCGCGCCACGGTCGCGGGCGCGGATACCGGCGGCAATTGCGGTTTGAATTTCGCCTATGAGCTGCCGGCTGACTGCCTGCGGCCGCTGCCTTTGACCCATAATGGCGAACCGGACGGCGTGCCGATTTCCTGGCGACAGGAGGCGGGGCTGATCTATTCCGACCGGTCCGGGCCGTTGACCATCCGCTACGTTGCCAACCTTACCGATCCCAACGACTGGGACGCGCTGTTCACCGAGGTGCTGGTGGCTGCGCTCGCCATCAAGGTGGCGCATCCGCTGACGCACAAGTCGGGCATGATCGACATTGCCCGCTCGGCCTATGACCGGGCGCTCGACGCCGCGCTGACCGCCAACGCCATCCAGCGCGGCGGCCGGCTCTACACCGGCTCCTGGTCCAGCCAGCGCGGCGACAACGGGGTCGTGCGCTGATGACGACGCTGTATCCGATCCAGGACGTCTTCACCCGTGGCAAGATCTCGCCACGCCTGCATGCACGCGCTTCGCTCGACTTTTATCGGGCGGCGCTGTCGAAATGCGAGAACTTCGTCACCCTGCCGCATGGCGGCATCCGCAAGCGCGGCGGCACTTATTTTGCCGGCGAGGTGAAGATCTCGGCGAAGAGGACGCGGCTGATCCCGTTCATCTTCTCCGCCGATCAGGCCTACGCGCTCGAATTCGGCGACCGCTACATCCGCGTCTACGCCTATGGTGCGCGCGTCGGCACGGTGGAGGTCTCCTCGCCCTATCTCGAGGCAGACCTGTTCGAACTCGCCTATGTGCAGTCGGCCGACCAGATGTGGATCACGCACAGGAATTATCCGCCCAAGGTTTTGACGCGCAGCGCGCACACGGCGTGGGCACTGACGGATTTCGAATTCCTCGACGGTCCCTATGACGACATCAACAAGACCAGCACGACGTTGACGCCGGCCGATACCGGTCACCTCACGCCTGACATGACAAGCAACAGCGCGCCAAGCGGGGCTGCCTCGAACGCGGAAGGCGGCGCTGCTTGGCAGATATTCGACCGCGACAAGACGCAGAACATTCTCATCTCCAGTGGCGGTGACGGCTATGTGCGCTACCGCAATGCGGGCGGTGCGCAGCGCGTGATCGACGCCTACTGGATCACGGCCGCCAACGAGGCCACCAAGAATTTCGACTATGCGACGGCCTGGGAAATCCAGGGCTCGAACGACGGCACGAACTGGGTGACGTTGGATACAAGGACCGGCGAGTCCGGCTGGGGCAATGGCGAAACGCGTTTCTACGAGTTCACCAATGCCAACGCCTACGAATATCATCAGTTCGTCTTTTCCGGAGGCGGCGGCGCCGATGCCAGCAACACCTATCTCGCGGAAATCGCCTTCCACATTGCCGCTTCCGACCAGACGCCGTTCGATCTGACGGCGTCCTCGATCCTCGGCATCAACAACAACATCGGCTTCCAGACGACCGATGCCGGCCGCGCGATCCGCTTGCTGGGCGCCGACGGCATCTGGCGCTGGGCCAAGATCACCAGCCGCACCAGCACCACGGCGGTCAAGATCATTCTCTATGGCCATGCCCTGCCGAACATGAACCCGATCACCCGCTGGCGGCTCGGCACCTTCGTGCCCGGCAGGCACGTCGAGAGCGGCTCGCTCTACGAGGAGCGGCTGGCCTTCAGCCGGAAATTCTCCGTCTATGCCTCGGCCACCGGCGATTTCGACAATTTCGCTCTCGGCGAGAAGGACGATGACGCGCTCGAGTTCATCCAGGCCGGCGGCGGCCAGGCCAACGACATCGTCTGGATCGCCGACAGTGACGGTGCGCTTTTGATCGGCACATCCGGCGGCATCCGCGCGCTTTCGGGCTCGGGCATCGACGAGGCGCTGACGCCGTCCTCGTTCAAGAACCGGCGCTCGCGCACCTTCGGCTGCGCCCGCATCCGTCCGGTCGATGCCGGCCAATCGTTCCTCTATGTCACCCGCTCGCGCAAATCGATCGCCGAGCTGGCGCAGACGGCGCAAAGCCGTTTTGCTTCGGACGATGTCGGCCAGATCTCCGAGCATATCCCGAAGCAAGGCGTGGTCGAGCTCGCCTTCCAGACCGACCCCGACCCGTTGCTGTGGTTCCCGCTCGAGAATGGCGAACTCGGCGGCTATACCCACCAGCCATCCCAGGAGGTCAGAGGCATGCATCGGCATCGCCTGGGCGGAGCCTTCAACGGTTCCGATTGGGCGGTCGTCGAAAGCGCCACTGTCACCCCCGGCCAGGACGGCAACGATGATCTATGGCTGATCGTAAAGCGCACCATCGGCGGGGTGACGAAGCGCTACATCGAGATCAAGACCGCGCCGTTCGAATATGGCGCCGTTGCCGATGCCTTCGAGGTCGACTGCGGCCTGAGCTACTCCGGCCTTGCTGTCACCACGGTGGGCGGCGCCATGCATCTCGCCGGCCAGTCCGTCGATGTACTGGCCGACGGAAAAGTCTATCGCGGGCTGACCGTCAGCGGCGGCGGCACCGTGACGCTGCCGGGCGGTTCGACCGCCGCCAAATGGCAGCTCGGCCTGCCCTATGCGGCGGGCGCCGACACGCTGGAGCTTGATGTCGGCGGCCGTGACGGCTCCATCATCGGCCGCCGCAAGAAGGTGGCCAAGGTGATCCTGTCGCTTCTGGAGACCGATACGACCGGGCTCCAGGTGCAGTCCTTCATGCGCGGCCGCTGGGAGCCGGTGCGCATGCCCTCGATCGTTGCGCCGAGTGGTCGGGCAATGCTGTTCACGGGCAATGTCGAGGTGCCGATCGACGACAGCTGGGAAGGGCAGGGCCGGGTGAGGATCCGCCACGTCAATCCCACGCCCTGCACGATCAGGGCATTTACGCCGGTGTTTGACGCTGAGCCGTAGCGCGAGGCTTTGAAGCTGGTGATCTCCCCCCTCGAGGGGGAGATGTCGCCGAAGGCGACAGAGGGGGTCGGCACGACAGGACGCGACCTCCCGACCTGAAAAGAGGACGCCAGCGCTTCACGCGAAGCGCCAACCCTCATCTGCCGCAGAAGGTCGCATCCGGTCGAACCGACCCCCTCTGGCCTGCCGGCTCCGGCCCTTCGCTGTCGCTTCGGGCGTTCGTCGTTCGGAAAGCCAAGCAGTTGGCTTTCCGTCCGCTGCGCGGACCACTCCTCACCCCCCTCGAGGGGGAGATAACACTCCATCCACAAGGATCCCCCAATGACATCCCCCCATGCCGAACAACTCGGCAGGGCGCGGACGGCTGCCGAATTCGCTGCCGTCATCGCCTTGCTTGACACCGACCTCAACGACGCGGCCGCCCGCGGAGCCGAGCTAGCGCAAGCCGAGGACCGCGCGGTCTTCGGCGATGGCGACTTGGCCGCCGCGCGCGCGGCCCTCGACGACTGCAACGACCAAATCGCCCTTCTGGAAAAGACCATCGACGCCGCCGGCAAGCGCCGTGCGGAGGCCGCGCAGGGCGAAGCCCGTGCCGACATCGCCGCCCTTGGCGACGAGATCAAGGCCAAGGCAGCAAACCTCGGCGAGCGCTGGCGCGGCGTGCACCGGCTGGTCGAGCAGCTGCGCCAAGAACTGTTCGAGGCCGATGCGCTCGCCCGCACCATCGCCACCGCCAACGGCCTGTTCGATGCCGCCGGCGTCACCGAGCTGAAGATCAACCTGACCACCGCGCGCCGCGCCGCCATGGCCGGGCGGCGGGCCGCCCCACCCGCCAGCCTCAGCCGGCCGGCGCTGCAGGCCGACAGGCTTTTGCTTTCCTTCCTCAGTCCCGGCGGCGCGCTCGACCCGCGTCCGCCGCTCGGTGCGCCCGTCGCGAGCGTCAAAAGCAAATTCATTCCGGCAAGCACCCCGGCAAGCAAACCCCTGGGCGAACGAGGCCGACCATGTGCACACTAGCCCTTCTTGGACTGGCTGGGACCGCTCTGTCGGCCGGCGGCGCGCTGGTCGAAGGCCAGCAGTCGAAGCAGATGGCCGACCACCAGGCCAAGGCCTACGAGCAGCAGGCGCAGGCCGACGCGCAAAGTGCCGCCTTCGACCAGAGCCAGGAGCGCCACAAGCAGGATCTCTTGCTGGGCCAGGCGCGCGCGCAAGCCGGCGCTTCCGGCGTCGGCATATCAGGCTCGCCGACCGAAGTGCTGGCCGCCATTGCCAGGCAGGGCCAGCTCGATCTCGACGCGATCCAGTACGGCTCGAAACTGCGCCAGAACAATCTCAACACGCAAGCCGCCATCTCGCGCTTCTCCGGCAAGCAGGCGGTGACGGCGTCGATCTTCAACGCCGGCAACGCGCTCGTTGGCGGCCTTTCCAAGATCCAGGACCCGACGAAGGCGGCAGCCTCAAACACCGCCCGTGCCGTGCCGACGCGCTCCGTGATCTTCGGCAGATCGCCTTTCCGGGCCGCGTGGGCGGGGAGAAGCTGAATGGCGACCATCCCTCTCCACGTAGCCCAGCGCCGGCTCGATGCCGGCAACGCGGTGCAATATCCCCAGGGTTCGCCGATCGGCGGCGCCATGCAGGGCGGCATGGGCGATAAATTCTCAGCCGTCGCCGAATGCTACCAGCAGATGAAGGACCAGCAGGAGGCGTTCGACGCTGAACTGGCGCGCCGCCGGTTCAACGGCCGGATCGCACAGGCGGAAGACGAGGTGGCCGCGAATGCGCCGGCCGACGGTGCCGGCATGCACGATGCGATGTATGGCCAGATCGATCCGCGCACCGGCCGGGTGGTCACGACAGGCCTGTTCGACACGCTGTTCGACGATGCCCTGGCGAACATGCCCGAGAGCCAGCGCGCCAGTTTCGCCGGGCAAAAGGAGGCGATGCGCGCCGTGCGCGCGCGGCCCATGGCACAACGGCAACAGACGCGCCGCGACGGCTATGAGCTGGCCGAGTGTACCAAGGTCGACAACATCTCCACCAGTTCCATTGCACAAAGCGACCCGAACGACACCGCGAACTTCGAAGCGATCCGGCAGAGCGGGCTCGACCTGATCGCCAAGATCGGCAACCCGCTCGCCCGGCAAGCGGCGGAAGCCGCCTGGCGGAGCAACACGGCCAAGGCGCTGGTCCAGGCGATGATCGCCCAGGATCCGAAGCGTGCCGCCGAGATGCTGGGTACGGTGCAGGCTGGAAGCCGAACAAAGGACGATACCGCTGAGGCGGTTGGTGGCTCCGGTGCCTCGAGCACGTCGACATTCGATAGAAGCAGTTCGACGACGCTTGATGACAAGTCAGTTATTCCGCTCGACGCCATCACGCACTTGAAGCTCAGCGATGTCGCAGCACTAAGGGATCAGGCCAACACTGCGACCGCAGCGCAATTGGTCGGCGCTCGCGCCAAGGTGCAACTCGCGGAGCAAAACGCTCCGGCTGTCATCGCCGCCACGGGCAAGTATCCCGAAGAAGAGCCGACCGCACAGGATTTCGTCAATATCTATGGCACGGAAGACGGCCCGAAGCATTTTCAGACCTTCAACGTAACGGTTGGCATCGCTGGTTCGGTCTTTGACATGCGCAGCGCGCCAAACCGAGCGATACACGCTGAGCTTCGGGATCTCGAGCCCGCGCCCGGCGGTTCGCAGGAAGAGTGGGCGCGGTACGAAGCAAAGGCTGCCGGCGCACAATTCGTTCTGGGCGCTAGGCGGGCGGACCCTGCCGCCTATGTCAGCCAAATGTTCCCGGGCAGGGCTCCCGACTGGGACAAGATCACAACTCCCGAGGACTACAAGGCTGCCATTACCTGGGCCGTTGCGGCCCAGCAGGAGATGGGTTTCGACAAGATATTGCCGTTGCCGCGGTCTGCCGCGGAAAGCCTTGCCGCGAAATTCATCGACCCAAGCGTGCCGTGGCGGCAGCGCATGACTGATCTGAGCACGATTTTTCTAGCTGTCCGCGATCCACAATTGCGCCTTGAGATGGCGAGGCAATTGTTTCAGTCCGGCTTGCCTCGGCTGCGACAGAACGCGGCAACCGATCCGAAGCTGACACCAGCAGACATTCAGGCACGGGAAGATGCCTTGGCGACCGGGCTGTTGACTGTCGCATTGCATCCGGCTCGATCACAATACAATGCTGCGTCTTTCTGGCTGCAACCTCTCCAAGCCGCCGATGACGTGGCCCGGCTAATGGCCAAAGGGATCACCTTTGGTCACGCGGACAAAGCCGCAGCCGGCCTCAATTCGCTTTTCTCCGACAAAAGCTATGAGGAATTGCTCGCCGCCGAACGGACAGCGACGGAAGATGCCGAAGACCGGGCAGGGTCGGCAGCTCTGCCGGCGGAGCTCCTTGGCGGCGCTATCGCCGGACATGGTCTGGCGAGTTCGGGCATCACTCTCACAGGCAAGTTGGGCACAGCAGCCCTGGACGGCTTGACCGGTCTGGCCGCACGAACCGCCGTCGCCAGCGGCGAGGGTGCAATCTATGGCGCCGCATATGCGCACGGCTTGGATGAGGACATGCTGAGCGGTGCAGCCGCCGGGGCACTTTGGGGTGCCGGCGGAAATGTCCTTGCCGAAGGGATCAGTGCCATTGGCAGCCAAGTGATGGCAAGGCTCGCTGGCTCGTCTGAGGACACAATAGCATCCGAACTCGCGCAAAGCAGAGCGGCTAAAGAGGCAACCGAAGTACCTGGAGGTGACCCGAAGTCGGCAGAAGCCGAGGTTTTGGAACGCTCTGCCGTTGCAGAGAACCCGGTTGCAAAAATTACTGATGAAGATGATCTGAACCTCGTTCCGACCAAGCGCACCATGACGAGCAGAGCTCTTCGCAAAGAATGGGAGCTGCTGCACGGTAAACCTTGGCCCAAGGACCCGGCTACAGGTCGAAATATGGATGTTTCCCATGAGAAACCACTGGCCGATGGGGGGCTGGATCACGTATCAAATATTGGGCCTCGTACCAAGGAAGATCACATACGGCACCACAAAGAAGCGGGGGATTTTCGGCGCTGGGCTAAGAGACGATGGCGGCAGAATAAAATTAACAATGGAGAGATGATGTGACCGAAATTACCCCGGATCTCAGTAAGGTCAGCCGTTTTCCGCTTGCAGCAGACGATCCAGATGCGGATGATAATCTTGATGGCGCCCTTCTGGACGCTCGTAAATTCATTGGGTTTTACGATTGGGGAAAGAACATAAAAGCCGAATACCTTGGATTTTGTGCAGAGGGTATAGTATATATTTTTCTCTTTGAGGTTTCACCCGGGAGACCAGATGTGCCTCAATGGATATGGGTAATCGTGGGAGATGTTCCTCCAGCCTATATACCCGGCGATGACGCCGAGACCCCGTATGAGGCGCTGGATGGGTATATTGGCGCAATGGAAGACTGGGTTGAAGCTGCGCGGCAAGGGAAGTCGGTTGCGAAGCTGATCCCTGTTAATGTCCCTGCGAATCCCGCCAACGCCGAGATGCTGGCGAGCCGGCTCAAATTTCTCGATGAGAAGGTTCTGCCGCTGCTTCAAGAGTGACGTGTTGGCGCTTTTCGCCAGGCGCCTTCGGCTGAACCTGCGATGATCACGCGACTATTACCCGGAGATTACTGGCGAGAACGTTGCCCGCGAATGAAACAGTAAGCAGGTATCTTGTTTTCGATTTATATAGGCCTCATCTTGTTGTAGTCAGCTCCGAATTAAGAGACTGGGTATGTGTTTAAAAAAGAAATATAGTCATCACCGACAGGTGACCGGTGAGATTATTTTGAAGTTGAGCCCGATGTCGCTGGCGACCTGGACAAACGTACGGTCATGGACACCAGCGTCCATCCGCCGGTTGTGAGCAAGCTTGTTTGTCGGGTGGGAGGATGGCTTGGTGACGTACCGGTGACCACCTTCCCTTGTTTCCTCGTAACCGAAGAGGCCAAGCGCGGGTTGCTCGCGTCGGCATCTCCGGCGCCACATTCGCCAATGCGGAAGTAACCACATTCGAGGATTTTCAAGGCCTTCAGCCTGACGTTGAGCTCCCTTCATTCGTCTGGCCCAAGGCCGACGGCAGGGCAAGTCACGACGGATTCGGTGTCAACCAGAGCCTAAACCTCGTAATATCGGAGCGCGCCTTCGATGTGCTTGATGAACTGGGCTTACCCTCAGACAGCATCAGGCCATTGGGTGCCGACAACAAGTAGTGCTGCGAATTACGGTGACAGTGCACCTTTATCACGCCCGCGCATGTGACTGGAGTTAACCTCCCGACGCGTCCACGCCCCAAATCAGAGCCTTTTCACAGCCTCGCTTTCGCGGGGCTTTTTTCATGGAGCAAGCCTCATGGCCCGACCCGCAACCGCCGCCGTTCGCCTGCTGACCGGCGAGCGTGAACCCGTGCGCCTGGCAACGACGGCGAACCTGGAGACGATCGTCATCGACGGTGTTGCCTGGATCCAGGGCCTCAAGGTGATCGACGGAGTCCAGACCGCGACCGGCGACCGGGTGCTGGTCAAGGACCAGGCGGACGCCAGGCTGAACGGCATCTATACGGCGTCGGAGGGCTACTGGTACCGCGCCGCCGACGCGCGAGCGGGTCGCACCATGCAGAAGGGGACGACGGTGCATGTCCAGGAGGGCACGGTTTCGGCTGATTTCGTCTTTGCCTTCCAGACGCTGGACCCCGTCATTGGAACCAGCAGCATCGTCCTCAGCTTCTATCAGTCCGATGACATCGTCGGCGATATTCGGGACGCCACGCAGGGCATCATCGACCAGACCCAGGCGGCGGCCAATGTCGCGGCCGAGGCCATGACAACGGTGATCGATCCGCAATTCGCGACGCTTGCAGCGGCCCAAGCGTTTTCGCCGGTTATCGCCCCGACCTACATCCGCACCGCGTTCTACGACAGCCATCAGGTTGCGGGCAGTGGCGCCGTTTACCGCAGGAACGCCACCTCGGCCGGGGATCTGGTGATCACCTTGAGCGATGGCGTGACGCTGGCGGGGTATACGTTGGCAGACACGCCGCTTGCTTCACAGAAAGGCGCTCGTAAGAATAACTCCAATGACGATGCGCCGGCCGTGCAAGCGGCACACGACCTGGCGCTGGGCGGGGTCAGGTTGCCAGCCGGTTCCTACAAGATGGTGCCAGGTTCAGTCTCGCCTTTCACCTTCGGCAATTTCCCTACGGTGAACGTCTATCGTGCGGTCGCTCTAACTGCGGACAACGTCACTTTCAATGGCCATGAGGCGGTATTGCACGGTGTGAGCCGGGCCAGCGCTATCGCGGCGGATGTCCAGCCGGTCTTCTCGACCGACAAGAACATGATCGTCGGCGCCCGGAAGAACATTACGTTTGACAGTCTTACCTTCGACCCTGAAAATAATTCCGATGCAACGAACAGCAACCAACGCTTTGTCTATGCGGTCGGCGTCGACGGACTGAGGTTTCTGGATACTAAGAGCGGTTCCAGCGGCAACCGGCGTGGCTACTACGCCCACATCCAGAACAGCAAAAATGTGCAGGTTGACGGACATCGTCATCAGAAGGTGACGGGCGGCTTCAATGTTCGCTATGTCGATGGCTTCGTGATGACGAATTTCCTTTTCGAAGATTTCTCGGAAGCGATCGATCTCGACGGTGCCAGCCAACGTGTTGTCATCCGCAATGGAGTGTTCAAGTCGACCGCGCGCGTGAACCAGTGCATCGACGTCAACGATCAGGTCGATGCTTCGATCGGTGATTTTTCAGTCAACAACACTGGAAACATCGTCACAATAAACTACAAAACGACGACGCCCGATACGTTTGCGGAATATGTTGCAGGCACGATTGTCAGGAATTTCCAGGTTGGGAAGCGCATCCTTCTGTCAAACATCTCGGGTTCGGCGGTCGGCTCAGCGGCCACTCCGGCTTTTTACATCGGGTGGGATTGGTCGGCAGGGAATCATGCCGGTGCGGCCCCGGTGCAGGACATTACCCTGCAAAACATTGTGCTCGACGATCACGGCTACTTCGATATTCGCGAGGCGGTCAACCTGAAGCTCAAGGACATCACCTCCCGCCGGGCGCAATGCGGCTTCAACCATGCCGTGAACTGCATTTCGGCCGCGTCGAATGCCGATCAGATCGCCTGGTCTGATCTCGATGTCGATATCGACGGACTACGCATTGAGGCATCTGACAAAGGCGGCCTGAATATTTCGACACCTTCACAGGCAAAGGTTAGGCGGCTGATAACGCGGGGAAACAACACGCTTGGTGGTGCACTTACGGATCTAACAATCACAGGGCTTGCCACTCGTGCCGGACGCGCTTCCGTCGACGAGTGCGATATCGGCGGTAACGTGGTGTTGAACGGCGACAGCACCGCCATAGCGGCTTGGGCTGGTGACACGATCTACAAGCGCAACGCTATTGTGACCAACGGCGGGAATTTCTATCGCGCGACAGCCGAGGGGAAATCGGCCAGCAGTGGCGGGCCAACCGGAACGGCGCTTTCTGTCACAGATGACGGCTCGGCATCGATTGCGGTGTGGGCGGCGTCGACCGTTTACACTGTGGATGCATTGCGATCGAACGGTGACGCGTATTTCATCTGCGTGACGGCAGGCACTTCGGCGGTTGCAGGTGGTCCGGCTGGGACGGATCATAGGATCGCCGATGGCACTGTGGTTTGGCGGCCATTTGGTGGCGCGGTGAAGTGGGAATATCTGCTTTATCCATATTCCCTTAGATGGGGGAAAACCAATCACGTCAAGGGAGTGGTTACACTCCAAGGTGACGCGCAGAAGTACATATTCGGCGAAAGCATCGCCGCTCAGCTAGGCGATTATGCTGCAACCGGGTTGATAAACAAGGGCGTGTTCGTAGCGCGTCGCCGTGGCCGGGTTGTTCGGGCCAGCTACCAGGCGACTGCCGATGCTGCCGCCGATGCGGCCAATTATCGGAATCTGATCTTGCGACGCTTCCGGGCAGGTGCTTCGGCAAACGTGTCGACCATTGATACCAGCGCAACAGGGCTGACGGCGCTCGTCATGCGCGACGGCGCTGTTGCTGCCAACTCAGCCGGCGCTGACCTGGAGCCGGGCGACGTCATATTCGTCAACTCAAATTCAGTCGGCGCAGGCAGAACTCTGATAGGGCTTTGCGTGACAGTTGAGTTCATTGAGTTTTGACGCCCGCAATCGGGACCGCCGGTCGGCAAGCACCGAAGGTGCTTTCAACGTTGATCCACGGGCGGCGTGCTTGGCGATCACCACGAGGACCATGTTTGGCGGGCCCACGTAGCGCTGGCCGGCAACTTAATTTGGAGGGCGTCGGCATCTTGCGTTTCACATGACAATAATGAAGGTGTTTATTGCACGTGTCGCCAAGAATCGAAAAGGCGTTTCGAATGCGGCCCATTCGCCAATTCTGGTTCCCAAAGTTGCTCTTTCTTGCCCCGGTGCTCTTCTTCGCGGTTTCTCGAACCGACTATGCGAATTATGCCTCGTATGCCTTGGAAGGTGATATCGTCGCCTACTCGAGAGATTTCGCCTATGCGACAAGAGCAACGTTCCTAGTCTATATGACGGCTGTGGCGCATGAACCTGTGTTCATCGCCATGCATTGGCTATACGCCAACCTAGGGTTTTCGATTTCTGACAGCATGCTAGCCAACAGCATGGTCATGGTCTCAGTCTACTATCTTTACTCGGTCAGACAAAGCGATAGCGTAGTCCTTGGTGCGATATCGGCTGTCGGCCTGATCATGCTGCCATGGTTCGAGCAACTGGGCCAAAACACGTTGCGTCAAGGGTTTTCGCTTATCTTCATTCTCGCGTTCTTCCTCGCGATTAATGACGGCAAGAAATACCGAGCCATCCTCTTTGCCGCCTTGGCGATCGGCAGCCACTATAGCGCTGCTCTATTCGTTGCGATCTATGTCTTGGCAGATTTTGTTCCACGTTCAGGAAAATTGATCGTTGGCGCAGTTACCTTGATTTTCGCGGGTTACATTACAGATTTTGTTCCTGATATTTCGAATGTAATAATTACTCCGATTTTGGCGCAGGCTGGCCTATACACTCAGTACTCCTCCGACATGTTTATGAGCTATCGAATAGGGTTCAAGGCGCTGTTTTTTGCCTATTCGTTAGTCCAATGCATCGCCAGTGTCTTATTGATTAAGAGGGCGGCAAAGAAGTCTGATGAGCGCTTGGGAAAGTATTGTGTCCTCATGACTGTTATATACATGTTGGCGAGCGGACTACCTTACTACAACCGAGTCGCCATGATGCCGATGCTTTTGCTGCCGGTGGTGCTCGTGACGCTGTATGCCCGTATAACCGCGCCGCGCCGGTTTTTTCGGCAGACCGATCCGCGTAGTGAAACTCACTCGTCCAGTCGTTGGCAAGGCGCCTAACTCATATCCACGGCTTGCTCAGTTCTCGCGCTGCCCTTCGGTCTAGCCTAATCACCGCTTGAGCATCGCTCTGCGCATCGATTGAGGTGCTGTGGGCTGCTTTCTCGTGTCGCATCTCTTCGACCGTGAAATCCTCTATCGGCCCCGCAGAACATATTCAATCTTCAAGGAACCATCACCATGGACCAACCCGCGCCGGCTCTTGCGACCGTTCTCAAATCGGACGGCGGCCGGGCAGTGACGAGGGCTTGCGTGCAGCACCTGCTCTGTTGTGCTCGATGCGTGCGGATCGTCATTGCCAGCCAAGAAAGTACCAGGCGACCCGTCCACGCAGCTGAGGCATAAAGGGTCACCGAAATTGGCAGCACGAGGAGCGAGCCAAAAGAACCCGTCCAGCGAAGGTCGCATTTGAGACTGCGTAAACTGCCAAATGAGCCCGGATACCGATCCGATCGCAACGGCAGCCGAAATCATTCCAAGCGATGAAACAGGCTACGGAAAGCCCGTCCTTCAGCCTTGAGTAGATGGCTGAGGCCGTGGCGCATAGCGCGAGAACAACAAGCACGAAAGATATTGCTGCGATGCGCCTCACTACGAGCCCGGCAGGTTGCGTCCGGCCGCTGCGATTTTGCAGGCGTCGGTGATCGCACCTTCGACGTTGTCCGTCATCTTGCCCCTCTCCTCAGGATTTGCGTCCTGACCAGAACACCACGGCCATGTCCACCAGTATGGCTGCGGCAATCAACGCCATGATCCTCCGGTCCATCCTTGGCCGGGACATGTCGTGAGCAAATCGAACCATCGTGTCCACCCTCCCAGCCTGGCAAAAACCGATCCGAAAGGAACCATCTCCATGGACCGCAACTTCGCGCGGGCGCTTGCGCTCGTCCTCAAATCGGAAGGCGGTTGGTCGGACAATCCGGCCGATCCCGGCGGCGCCACCATGAAGGGTGTCACGCTCGCGAACTTCCGACGCTACGTGAAGGCCGACGCGACAAAGGCGGACCTCCGCAGCATCGGCGACGCGCAGCTTGCCACGATCTACCGCCGCTTCTACTGGGACGCCGCGCTCGGCGCCGAACTGCCTGACGGCGTCGACTTTGCCGTGTTCGATTTCGCGGTGAACAGCGGGCCTGGCCGGGCGGCGAAATATTTGCAGGCGGCCGTGGGCGTTGCCCAGGACGGCCGGATCGGACCGGCGACCCTCGCGGCAGTCGAGGCAAAGCCGGCCGGCGTCATCATCGATGCGCTTTGCGATGCGCGGCTGGCGTTTCTCAAACGGCTGCCGACATGGGCAACATTCGGGCGCGGCTGGTCCGATCGCATCAAGTCGGTGCGAGCTCAAGCCCTGCTGATGTCGGCGCAACGTCCCGCGGCACCGGTGGCCGCATCCGCGCCTGTTCCGTCATTGCAGCCACCCAGGGTCGAAACGTCCGCTAATGGGGCGCCGACGGATCAGCCCGGGCCGCCTTCACGGCCATCCGGCGGCAAGACGGCGGCCGCGACCGGCATTCTCGTCCTCATGGCCGGAGCGCTCGCGGCCTTCTGGCACCACGTCACCGGTTTTTTCGGGAGCATCTTTTGATGGCATGGTTCAACACCAACGCGCTGCACAATCTCCTCAACACGCTGATCGCCATTATTTGCGGTGGCGCCCTGGTCGGCTTCGACTGGACGATGTTCGGCGTCACCGATCGCACCGCGCTTCAGATCAGCGGCGCTATCGCCCTTGCCAAGATCGTCATCAACGCCGTGCGTGACGGTCCGCGCGGTATGGTCGCGCCGCCGGCCAAGGAGACATGAGATGGGAACGCTCGCACTGTTTGGCCAGGTCTGGCCATATCTCCTTGCAATAGGTGCCGCGCTCGCCGGTCTCTGGACTGCCTACGCCAAGGGCAAAGCCAGCCAGAAGGCCAGGCAGGATGCCGCCGACGCCGCGGCCCGCACCGAAGCCCAGAAGATCGACGACGCCGTCGCCGGCCGGACGCTGGACGACAACCGGGGGAGGCTGGGCAGATGGTCAAAATCATAGCGCTCTCGCTCACGCTGGCCGGCTGCACCACATCAGGCGGGTCGTTCTGCGCGGCCGGGCATCCCATCCGGCCGACACAGGCAGAGGTGGCGATCCTTTCCGCTGCGTCGGTGGCGGCGATCCTGGCTCACAACGAAAAGGGCCGGAAGCTCTGTGGATGGAGGCCGTGATGAACGATCTTTTCGACCTGCTTGGCATCAAGGGGCCGGTCGTCGCGGCGGGCCTTGCCGGCGGCGTTCTGCGGGCGCTGTCGCGGCATCGCTACAAGCTGCGCGAAATGGTGGCCTCGCCGATCTGCGGCGCGCTTGCCGCGGCCTATCTGACGCTGCCGGCGGTCTCCTATGCCAGGATCACCGGCCTGCCGATGCCCGATCCCGCCGACGACACCACCACGCTGGCCGCCGCCTTCCTGATCGGCGTCTGCGCCATGTGGATCTCGGACGTCCTGTTCGAGTTTGTGGTGCGGAGATTCAGGCCGGCGCCAGAGGAATAGCTGCTGGCTCCGGCTGCACTTTTTGCCCGCCTCGGCTCACGCCGGGCGGGCTACTTTGCGTTTCGGGCGGCCTCCAGCGCCGGGGCCAGCCAGCGCGGCCCAAATGAGAGGTTGTTGATGACCAGAAGCTGCAGGCAGATGATGACGAGAACGGCCGCGCGCCATCCAGAAGTCGAGCGCACGGTAATGGATGACTGCATGGTGGTGGCGCATTGGGATCTGGATTTTTCAGGCTGGGTCAGACGTGCGGCGCTGTCGTGCCGGGAGAGAGGGGCGTCGATACTCCTGCTCGATCTTGATGCTGCAACGGCACAAAGCTATACTTTTTCGTAAGCTTCGATGTTCGGGCTGTTCGTCAAACCGGACTATGTGATTTAAGCGCCGCATGGCGGGGATAGATGGATCCATGGACAACTGGGTGCCGGCGGGATTGCCTGCCGCCGGCGTCGATTCTCCATCGCTTTTGTCGAGTCTAATCCGTCATCCCTTGTATTTGCTGGCGATTTTGTGCCTGATGCAGATATTGTGCTGGACGGTGATGCCCGCACTTGTCAACGTCTCACCGCCCAACGATGTTGTCGAAGGCTTCATGTGGGGCCGCGAATGGGTGCTGTTGACCTACAAGCATCCACAGCTTCCCGCATGGCTGCTCGAGACCAGCCATCTTCTGACCGGATCGTTCCGCTGGCCGCAATATTTCGTGGCCCAGCTGATGATCTCGGCGACTTTCGTCCTGGTCTATCTGCTGGCCCGTGACCTGATAGGGCAGAAGCGCGCGCTGGCTGCCGTGCTTTTGATGCCGTCTCTCTATTTCTTCGGCTGGCCGACCCCGCAGTTCAACCATGACTACGCGCAGATGCCCTTCTGGGCCGCTATCTGCTGGCTGTTGTGGCGTGCAGGGCGTGGTAGTGGGCCGGGCTGGTGGCTTGCGCTCGGACTCGTATCGGGCCTCGGGCTCTACGCCAAGTTTTCCACCGCCCTGCTGTTGCTGTTCGGCGCGATCTGGCTGTTGTCCGACCCGCGGGCACGCAGTCGGCTCGCCACGCCTTGGCCATGGCTTGGCCTTGTGGTTTTCGTCGCTGTCGCCGCGCCGCTGGCCGTCGAACTCACCCGCGCCGATTTCCTGCCGCTGACCTATGCCGCCTGGCGCGATCAGTGGGTGCTGGCCCATCGTTCCCGCTTTTACTATATCGGCGTCCAGATGGCCGGGCTCTGCGGCTTTGTTCTGGTGCTCGCGATATCAGGGCTGCTGCGGCGTTCGGCGGCGCCGCAAGAGCCCGTTGGGCGTGGTATCCTCGTCTATCTCTTGTGGATGGGGCTTGGTCCGGCGCTCCTCGTCATGGTGGCGTCCCTGTTCACCGGTGCAGGCGAGGCCTGGGGCGCGCCGATGTACAATCTTGCTGGCGTTGTGGCGCTTGCCTTGCTGGGCCACCGCCTCGGCACCGTCGAGATGCAAAAGCTGGCGATCTGCGCGTTCGCCTGCATTATCGGCATATCTGGTGCTTATGCGGGAATCCGCTGGACGAAATGCAATTTGCGTGGACGCATGGACGCCGTCTGCTGGCCGGCGCGGCAGATATCGGATGAGGCCGAGGCCGTCTGGCACGCGGCCGCGCCCGGTCGGCTCGACATCGTCGGCGGCCATACACTTATCGCGTTGCTGGCGGGCCTCAATGCCTATGACAAGCCGTCGATCTTCACCGACCTGAACATGCGGTACGCCCCCTGGATCACCAAGGAGCGGCTGCGCGACCACGGCATGCTGCTGGTCTGGCCTGGGCGCGACGTGCCACCCTATCTGCAGGCGTGGCTGGGTAGCGTCCCGGTCAAAACCGTTCTTTTCGACTGGTCGCTCAGAGCGGCGCCTGTGGCGGTCAGCTTTGCCGCCATACCGCCCGGCGCGCCGCAATTGCCGAATGCGATCGACAGCCTCGCCCGAACGAGCAACTGAAGCAGGTCGGCGGTCCGCTGGACGAAGCAAAAGACAATGCCCATTTATGGGAGATCCAACTTGCTTTTGCGCAATTCCAGACGGAAAATCGCTACACGCTTTGCCCGGAATTGCTTTTGAGGAGACGTGATATGGCGACTTCGACCGAACGCGCAGTCCTTGCCGGCGGCTGTTTCTGGGGCATGCAGGATTTGATACGGCGCTATCCCGGCGTCATCTCCACGCGTGTCGGCTACAGCGGCGGCGACGTGCCCAACGCCACCTACCGCAACCATGGCACCCACGCCGAAGCCATCGAGATCAATTTCGATCCGGCCATCATCAGCTATCGCACACTGCTGGAGCGCTTTTTCCAGATCCATGATCCGACGACCCGCAACCGGCAGGGCAACGATGTCGGGCTGAGTTACCGCTCGGCGATCTATTACACCAGCGACGAACAGAAGCGCGTCGCCGAGGACACTATCGCCGATGTCGATGCCTCGGGTCTGTGGCCGGGCAAGGTCGTCACCGAAGTGACGCCGGTCGGTCCCTTCTGGGAAGCCGAGCCTGAGCATCAGGACTATCTGGAGAAATATCCCAACGGCTACACCTGCCACTTCGTCAGGCCGGGCTGGAAGCTGCCGGTTCGCGAAAAGGCTGTTTTGTAGACTTCACAACCGGCGACTCGGCCATGCATTGCCGCTCGACGAGGTCGTCGAGCGACTTCATTGCACGCCAAACCCTTTCGGTCAGTGCGCCTTGTCGCCTCGGTGCAGTCGTCGAGCGCCGAATACAAAGACTGGCGCCATCTTAATACGCCACGTGGCAATCAAGCGCGGCTAGGAACAGGCCGCGGGTTTTTCATGCCTGCTGCGTTGGGTAGAGCGTCAGGATGTTGACGTTGACCCTTGGCGGTTGCGACACCGCGTAGAGCATGGCGGCGGCGATGTCCTCGCTCTCCAACTGCTCCATGTCGCCCAACCTTTGCTCGACCGCCAAGCGTACGTCATCGCGCATGTTGGCGGTGAATTCGGTCCTGACCGCGCCTGGCTCGATCACGGTGACGCGAATGCCATCCTTGCCGATTTCGCGGCGCAGCGATTCCGCCATGGCGCTGGCCGCGTGCTTGGTGCCGGAATAGACGACTGAAGGATGGATGTAGCGGCCGGTGCCCGACGAGACGATGATGATATGGCCTGATCCCTGCCGTTTCATCGCCGGAAGCGCTGCGTTGATCGTATAGAGCAAACCCAGAATGTTGATATCGACCATTGCCCGGTATTCACTCGTGGTGGTGTTCTGGAAAGGGGCGGCGACGCCGACGCCGGCGACATTGAACAGCATATCCAATCGGCCGTAGCTCTCCAGCACGCGACCGACCATGGCGGTTGCTTGCGCCTCGTCGGTGATGTCGGCCTCGATGGCCAGCACCTCGCCGCCGGCATCACGGATGCGCTTGGCCAAATCATCGAGCCGTTGCCGACGTCGCGCCGCGATCACGACGACCGCGCCTTGCGCCGCCAGAGCAAATGCTGTTGCCGCGCCAATGCCCGAGGAGGCGCCAGTCACCAGGGAGATTTTTCCATTGAGTTTCCGCATGTTGGTTGCTCCTGCTCAAAGAGAAGTTCAGATGCGCTCGATGCCGATGATCGGCATCATTCGAGATATGTCCTCAACCTAGGCAACAGACACCCTGCGGAAAATGCGATAGAATTCGATCATACTCATTGGAGAATCCGAGATAATGCGGGGTAGCGACTATGCGGAGCTGAAGGCCTTTGCCACTGTCGTCGCGCATGGCAGTTTTGCTCGCGCCGCGGAAGATCTCCGGATTTCCGCATCGACGCTCAGCCAGACGATCCGCCAGCTCGAAGCGCGGCTTGGCTTGCGCCTGCTCAACCGCACAACCCGCAGCCTCTCGCTGACCGAAGCCGGCGCGCGCCTACACGCGCGCTTCGCGCCGGCCATGGCCGAGATGGAGGCGGCGGTCGGCGATGCCATAGCCTTGCGTGGCATGCCAGCCGGCATCTTGCGCGTCCATATGCCCAGTGTTGCCGCCACCACCTATCTGGAGCCGGTGCTCGGCCGTTTTCACCAGGCTTGGCCCGACATCGTGCTCGATGTGACGATCGACGATGCCGCCATTGATAGTGTCGAGGCCGGCTTTGATGTCAGCGCCAGACTTGGTGAATTTCTTGAAGCCGACATGGTCGCCGTAACGCTCGGCGGCACCCAGCGCCAACTCGCCGTGGCCTCGCCGGAGTACGTCGCCCGTCACGGATCGCCGTCGGCACCCGCGGATTTGCACCAACACCGCTGCATCAACTGGCGCCGGCCGGGCAGTGCCGGTCCCTACAGATGGGAATTCGCCAGGGATGGCCAATGGTTTTCGGTCGCGGTCAACGGTCCGCTGATCGTCTCTAGCCGCGACATGGCGATTGCCGCCGCGGTGCAGGGCGTCGGCATCGCCTTCTGGGCGGAAGAGCTGGTACGTCCGCTGATCGATGCCGGCAAACTGGTGTCGCTGCTGGATGAGTGGTGTGCGACCTTTCCCGGCTGGTTCCTCTGCTATCAGAAGCAGCGCCATACGCCGCCGGCCGTGCGCGCCTTCGTCGATTTTCTGCGTCATGCACATGCCGGACGCCAAACGCTGCCGGGTGGCTGACGCGCGCGCCGCTTGAACAGGTCGATAATGCCAGCTTGGCCTTGTTTAGGAGTGCCCGGTTCCGCTGACGCCCAAAGAAGCAGCGGAGCATGGGCTCGCGGCTTCTTTGGTGGCCAGCAATGGCCTACTTACCGCAATGGTTGTCATTGACCGTCGGCGCAGAGGTGCCCGGCGACGTGTGGGTAGCGTCAGGCTGCGCGCCCTGCGGGCCGGCCGGGCAATTTCGATCTGCGTTCGAATTCATGTCGCCGGGCACGCCGGTCGTGCTGTTGGTTATGCCGGGGTCGACAGTACCCGGGCTGACCGTATTCGGCGAAGCCGGGGTGTTCGGCTCCACAGTCACCGACTTCCCGCTGCCGCTGCCATCGCCATTTGCGTTGTTGCTACCGGCGCTTTGCGCCATGGCTGACATGGCCAGACCGACGGTAAGAGCCGAAGCTGCGATGATTTTCATGAACATGGTTTGTCTCCATTTCTGTGAACTCGTCGCTTGTTTCTACGAAGGTGATCGCATTGCGACTGTGGGGACAACAGGTCGCGGCAGCGAAGGTTCCCGACAAAATTCAGCTCCAGCAGCATCGGCAGCTTCGACCCAAGAACCAGGCCTGGCGCAATGCTTTTTGGCGCAGCGCGCTGAAAAAATGGCTTTCACTTCAGTTTGATTGGTGCATTAACCCGCGCATCCACGGGGGTGCTCCGTACGGTCGGGGCTGAGACGGGGCGGCAAGCCCGCAGACCCTAAAAGCTGATCTGGGTAATACCAGCGGAGCGAGGCGGGCGATGTTTTCAGGCGCACAGATTTCCCTATATCCCATGGTCGACGATTTCGTCGGCGACATCCTTGGCGCGCTGGGCGGGCTGTGCGCGACCTCTTCGTGGCGGCGGCGCGCAGCGGCGAACTCGCGTGCTGTCGGCTACCATTTCGCGCGGCTGTCCGGGCGAGCCGGATGATCCGATCTGCCGCTCCGATGCGCTTGGCGGACCTGTCGGGCCACTCGGCCCACGTAGGGATGCGGCATCGCGGCGGTGCGCGGCGCCGGCGGCAGCGCAGTTCTCGCTCTACGTGATGGGCGCCGACGACAATATGGACGAGATCTACGGCTGCATCGATTTTCTCAAGCAGTCGGGCGTCTATGAGCGCTCCAGCATTTCTGCACGAAATTGCGCGGAGGCAACGCGGCGCGGCTATCAGTTCGCTGTTGATCCCGAGGAGGCGGGCAGCCCTATTGGTCGCCGCCAACAAGGACACGCTGACCAATCCGGCACTGATCGAGGCTTCACTGAAGATGCTGGTCGACGGCCATTATCTGCGCAGCCAAAGCGGCGCCATCGGGACGATGGATCCGGCCAAGATGGACGCGATCGGCGGCTATCTCTTCGCGTCGACCTTCGAGGAAATGGCTGGCCAATCAAAGAAGCTCACGAAGTGCGGCAGCTCTACGTCGGACACACAGATCAGCAGATCCGACTAATTCCGGACGATCTCATAGAGCAGAGTGGTTTTGATGTGTCGCCCGGATTCACCCTGCAGCGACAGGGCGGCTGCGTAGAGTTTTGCCACGGCCGGGCAGAGACCTTCGAAGTCCCGGCTGACATTGGCAATGGCAGTCATCTCGGCGGGAGTGCCGCCAGCATTGATGAAAGCGTCGGCCAGCAGCGACCAGTCTCCGTCGCTAGCAGCGGCGGCCGGCAGACCGCCATCCTTCGCTGCACCGAAGGCATGAAACAGGGTGGCGCCGACCTTGTCCATGTCGATCAGGAAATCCTGGTCCGGCGCGCTGAGCGCGTCCGGCCCTTCACGTAGGTAGTTGTTGCAGATGGCGGCGGTTTCCCGCGCCATGACATGGTTGAGCATATCCGATTGCGCACGCAGCGCATCGGCGGCTTTACCGTCCGGAGCCGAGGACAGCAGGGATGCGTATCTTCGCCTGAGATCGGCGACAGCCATCCTGCTCGCGTTTCGCACCTGTTCGACATTTCCAAGTCTGGCCACGGCCGTGATCTTTTCCACGACGGTGTCGTAGTCGTCTGGAAACTCCTGCTCGATTGCCTTGAAAATCTGGCTTCCCTGGCTCTGAATTTGTTGGCTTACCAGAGCTTTGGTCAGCGTTTGTGGATCTGGCGAACCCGCAACCGTCTGATAAAGATATTTACCGCCGGCAAAGCCGAGCGCCCAGGGCAATGCTTTTACCGCAACAAAGGACAAAGCGGCGACCGCCGCCACGCCTAAGGCTTTCCAACGCGACATCGACGGCCCTCCTGAACCTTGTCTCTATTTCGTCTCGAGGCTGCGCGCTTTCTTGCGGTCGGCCTCGGCTCGCTTGGGTTGCCCTTGGCGTCCCACGCTCTGCTCCGCACTTTGTAGGCGGCGGCGAAATCCGGTTTGAGCTTTATCGTCTGGCTCAAATCGGCGATGGCCCCGTCATAATCCGCCTTGCTGATCCGAATGACGCCCCGGCCCAAATAGGCAAAGGGGTTCTTGCGATCGAGGCTGAGGGCCTTTTCGAAATCACGCAACGCAGCGACGTCCTCATGCCTGCCCATCAAGATGAGGCCCCGATCGGCATAGACCCTTGCGTCCTTGGTATTGAGACTGATGGCCTTTCCGTAGTCAGCAAGCGCCCCGTCGTAATCTCTTTGGAAACCGCGGTTCTGACCACGGTCGTAGTAGGTATCGGCAAATTTCGGATTGAGCGTGATTGCCTGACTGTAATCGGCGATGGCATGAGCGTAGTCGCTCTTGGCCTCCCAGACCATCGCTCGGGCCAGATAGGCATCATGGAACGCCGGAGAGAGTGCAATCGCCTTGCCGTACATGGCTATGGCGCCGTCATAGTCGTCCTTTCCATACAGCGCTCGACCCTTGTTGAAGGTTTGCGCGGCGAGTGAAGTCCAACTCGGCCTGGTCGCTCGCTCGCCAGCCAGGCCAACGGCCTTGCCTGGCATCTTCGATGCGTTCGCTTCGTCTCTTGCAACCATCGCCGACTTGCGGCCCTTGCGGGCGGGAGCCATCTTTGGATTGAGCTTCAGCGCCTGGTCGAAGTCGGCAATCGCCGGGTCGTAGTCGCCCTTGGTGAACCAGACGGTGCCACGCGCAAAATAGGCCGGCGCATATTGCGGGTTGAGTTCGATCACGCGGCTGTATTCGGCGATGGCGCGATCGTATTTGCCTTTGTCGTAGAAGGCGTCGCCGCGATCCATGAAGACCTTGTGGTTCTTCGGATCCGAGCCGACGGCATCCGGCGCGGCACCGCCTTTCTTTAACGCAGCCACCGCCGCCTTGCGGACAACCGCGTAGTCCGCATTGTCCGGATCGAGCCTGATCGCCTGGCCGAAGTCGGCGATGGCCTCGTCATAGTCCTTCCTGTCGGCCCGCGCCATGCCGCGCCCATAGTAGCTGGCGTCGTCCTTCGGATCGATCTCGATGGCTACCGAATAGGCAGCGATCGCGCGCGCCGGGTCGCCCTTGGCGTGCAAGGCCATGCCTTTGCAGAAGTAAGCGTCGCGCACCTTTGGATCGAGTGTTGAAGCCCGGTCGCAGTCGGCAAGAGCGCCATCGGTATCGCCTGAGGTGACCTTGGCGAGGCCGCGGCGAGCATGCGCCGACGCCATATTGGGGGCGAGGTGGATGACATTGTCGAAGTCGGCGATCGCCTGCTCGTAATCGCGCTTGGCGGCCCAGGCCTTGCCGCGGCCGAAATAGGCAAACCGGTTGTTCGGATCGAGCGCGATCGCCTTGCCATATGCGCCAATCGCCTGGTCGTATTTGCCCATGTCCAGGAAGGCATCGCCGCCCAGGATCGCTTCCAGCGCGCGCCGGTCTGTAGACTCCAGGGCCTTTGCTGCCAGCGTGTCTTCCGTGGCCGCCATGTCGGGAACGGCGGCTTGGGCCTTTGGCGCATCCGCAATTGCGGGCGGCTTGCCTTCGACGTTCGCATCATGTTCGCGACAGCTTCCCGTCCTATGCGGGTCGAGGTCGATGGCGTGCCGGCAATCCGCCGCCGCTCCGGCCAGATCTCCCTTCAGTGTCTTGGCGCGACCGCGGCTGAAATAGGCATCGGCATTGTTCGGATCGAGGCCGATGGCACTGTCGAAATCGAGAATGGCGCCCTCGATGCCATACTTAGACAGCCGCACCATGCCGCGCTCGATCAGGATTTTGGCGGCGCCGGGAGCTCCGATCTTTTCCGTTGCAGCGGGTTCGACTGGCTGGACCCTGTCGTCTGCGACCTGTTCGTTGCAGGTACCTGTCCGCTTCGGATCGAGCTTGATTGCCTGTCTACAGTCGGCAGCAGCATCCACATAGTCTCCTACAGACGCCTTGGCCAAGGCGCGATCGTAATAGGCTTCGGCATTGTGGGGATCGAGCCCGACTACAAAGCTGAACGAGTCTATCGCTCCTCCGACATAGCCTTGAATCTGCTGGTCCAACCCCCGCTGCAGATTCCAGGCGATAGCTGCTGAATTGTCCTGCCGTGGAGCGGCCATCGGTGCTTCCGCAGACGGAGCTTCACCGCCTGTCACCTGCTCGTTGCAGGCGCCGGACCTTTTTGGGTCGAGTTCCATGGCTTTTCGGCAGTCGGTGGCCGCGCGGTCACGATCGCCTTTGCGGGTCAACGCGAGCGCGCGGCCGAAATAGGCGGCGGCGTCCTTCGCGTTGACGTCAATCACCTTGTCGAAATCAGCTATGGCGCGATCATTGTCGCCTGTATTCGTCCAGGCGACGGCTCTGTTGTAGTAGCCGTCCGCGCTGTCGGGGGCGAGCTCAATCGCCCGATTGGCATCGGCAAGTGCGCGCGGCCAGTCGCTCTTGCCAATCCAGGCAGCGCTTCGATTGGCATAGGCGTCGACGCTTTCCGGATCGAGGCTGACGGCATGGTCGAAATCAGCTATCGCAAGGTCGTAATGGCCCTTGGAAGCGTGGGCGATGCCTCTGTTGACATACACTGTGACGTCTTGTGGATCGAGGCGGATCGCCTCGTCATATTCGGCGATAGCCCTGTCGTGGTCGCCCTTGCGTTGCCATGTGGCGCCGAGACTGTTGCGCGCATTGTGGTTTTGCGGATCGACAGTGAGCGCCTGCTCGAAGTCGATAATGGCCGCGTCGGTCTTGCCTTTGCGAAAGAAGGCCAGGCCACGGCTGTAGTAGGCATCGCCGGAGCCGGACTCGAGGCTGATGGTGACATTGAAATCAGCGATAGCGCGGTCGTTTTCCCCCTTGTTGTACCAGGCAGCCCCGCGGTTGAAGTAGGCTGAGGCCTCTCTAGCATCGAGCATGATCGCCTCGCTGTAGTCGGCGATCGACCGGTCGTAATCATGCTTGTCGTCCCAGGCGAGGTCGCGATGGAAATAGGCGATGACACGGTTCCGCGACGGTTCGGTCTTGTCGTCGGCAATCGGTGCGCAGGCGGCGATGAGCTGGTCGGCACCGATCTCGCGGTCGCTGAAGCATACGGCGTAGTCCTTGCCGGCGGCGTGTGCGGACGTGTTCTGGACAAGGAGGACGCTTACCAACGACCAGCGCACCCATGGAAGGGCTTTTTTCGTCAGCGCGGATAATCCGCTTACGGCGGCAGCCAGCCCCACACCTTTCCAACGCGCCATTTCGCTGGTCCCCCCGAACGCCTTTGTCCGCTTAAGCGGTGTTCTGCACATTGTTCTTTATTTGTTCCAAAAATGCAAGCAGAAATTGCAGAGCGGGATGGATCGAACCTGCGTGCTGCCATGGTGATTGCCGAACTTCTTGCGAGCGGCAAAGGCGTTCCGCGCTGCATCCCCGGTGGCGTCATATCCCGTTTAATGCCGATCTGATCTTGTTGATTAACCGCCCGGCAATGGTTGCATGCAAAGGTTGCCCTGATGGATCATTGGGGTGCTTGCCTTGCTCATATCAAAAAGCGAAACCCTTTCGCACATCAATGACCACAGGATATTGTCCGCGGTCCGAAAGCACGAAATCCTGGTCGATTTGCGGGAAGGTTTCTTTCGGATCTGCGCGCTGGCTTTCGCGGGGATGTTCGTCTACCGCGGCGTGTATCACCTCATGCTCGATCCAACCCGCCTCAATGTTGCGCTGGTGGCGATTTCCGAGGTCCTGACTTTTACCTGGCTGCTTCTGTCGCGGCGACCGCAGGTTCGCGACTGGAACCCGCTCACGGTGGTTGTCTCCGTGATCGCCAGCTTCGGTGTCGGCTTCATCGACCTGGAGCCTGGGGCAGCCATCATCCCGGTCTATGCCGCCGCGCCGCTGCAAGCCTTGGCGTTGGGGTTCGTGATCTGGGGAAAGATATCGCTGGGGCGTTCGTTTGCCATTCTGCCGGGCAATCGCGGTGTGATGACCGGCGGTGCCTACCGTCTGGTGAGGCACCCGATCTATGCCGGCTACCTCATCGGTCATGTCCTGTTCCTGCTATCGGCCTTTTCCATCTACAATCTTGCCGTCTACGCCGTGATCACCTTCTTCCAGGTGCATCGCATCTTGCGCGAAGAGGCGCTGCTGGCCGCCGCGCCGGAGTACCGGGACTACATGAAGCGCGTCCACTACAGGCTGTTTTACGGGATCGTCTGACACCAGGGACGCCGTTCGGCCTGCATTCACGCCGGCAGCTTTTTCACGTGGCCGGCCCGCCGGCCTGCAAATTGACCGTCGGCGGCCTCCGGCGGACGAAAAGCCCGCAGCCCTGGCGGGCTTTCCGTGTGTGCGGTGCTGATTGTTCCTGGGCAATCCAACCTCGACCTTGGGCGGAACGCAAAGGCGTTCAAACCGTTCATCTCTGGGCAATATCGCCAAAGCTTGACGCCGGAACCGGCACGCCAAGCGCAGAGAGGAGCGAGATCCATGGGCCTCGGGACCATACTTATCGTCATTCTTATCCTGGCGCTGCTTGGCGGCTTCAGCGGCCTCGGCGGCGGTCCGTTTTACGGAACTGGCTACTATGGCGGCGGCGGGCTGGGGCTTGTGCTGTTGATTGTCATCCTCCTTGTCGTCCTCGGGCGCATTTAGCCGGTGATCGCAATCCCGTGACCGCACCGGGGGGCCCGCGCACCGCATTGTGATGCGGCATTCGACAAAACCCTCGTATGGTGATCGCGGTCCACACCCCCTGTGGAAAGAAGAGGAGAGGGTTCCACCCCTTGTCCTCCTCCAAGGCCCGCCCGGTTTCACCGCGGCGGGCTTTTGCCTGATGGTGACTGGGCTTGGGTCCCACCGTTGCGCTTGGTCCCGAACCAATAGATTACTCCATGTCAGGTACGTCGCCGCTGACGAAGAGGGTGTTCGGCGGGCCGTATTCGCCCAGTGTCGGGTCGGCCTCGCGGCTCCAGGCGATGACACCGGCATGCTTTCCAGCCAATGCCCTGGCGGTGCGTATGGCGCGATCCTCGCTCTGCTGGTCGGCGGGTCCAAAGGATGGAAATAATTCGCCATCCTCGCCGCGATCGAACGCAACCACGACGATCAGCCTGGGATTTTTCTGGCCACTGGAATCGGACATCTTGCACCTTTCCTCCGGAACCTATCACAATACAGGGAATTGGGTCGGCACGTTCGATTCCGGGAGGTGGGGTAGTGCAAGACCAGCGTTTCGATGAGCCGGTCAGGATTGCGCTCGGCCGATCGCGAAACTCGATCTTCAATGTGGAGCGGGTCGCTCAGGCTGCCGACATCCTGATGAACCGCTGGCCGGTTGCGACGGGGCAAAGGCATATGGTTGCCCGCAAAGTCTGCCTGGCCGTACTCGAGGGAAAGAAAGAAGCCTCGGCGGCACGGGCGGCATTCATCAACGCCGCGATCGAGGCGGATATCCTCGTTGAGCCTCGTGAAGTGTCGATGCCGTAGCGCGTGCGGCCAAAATTGAATCAAGACTCGCCTTTATCATCTTGATTGATCGCGATCTTTTCAGCGATCGGTGGTCGGCTTTTCCAGACCCATATTTGGCCGGCCTGTCGGTGCGCCCTGCTGGCATTCCGAAATTTTCTGCCCCGTTTGGCTTGCCTCAGGCATCCGTTGACAGGTCATCCGTGTCTCTGTATTGAACAGGGTTATACAGGTTCACTGAACAGGTACCCCATATGAAGAGGCGCGCGGTTCAACTGTCTCCCGGCACGGGCAAGCCCGAGCAGATCGCGACCGTTCTCGAACATGAAATCCGCTCTGGCGTTCTCGGCTTCGGCGACCGCCTGCAAAGCGAGAACGAGCTTGTCCAACGCTTCTCAGTCAGCCGCAATACGGTCCGCAAGGGCCTCGAGGAACTGTCCAGCCGCGGGCTGATCACCACCAAGGTCGGCATCGGCTCGTTCGTCACCTTCGACGGCAAGCCGGTGGATGACGCCATCGGCTGGTCGCGGGCACTGGCCAATGCCGGAGCCAATGCCGAGACCCGGACGCTGCGGCTGGAGGTCATCGAGGACACCGATCTGGCCGCGCTGCTTGGTATCGAAAGCCCGTTCTTCATCGCCGTCGATCGGGTGCGCACCAGCGCCAGCGACGGCCATGCGATCTCCATCGAGCGCAGCCGGCTGCCATTGTCGTCCGAGCTTGAGGACGTGCCGTTGCGCGGATTGCGCGAGGGCTCGCTGCACCAGACGCTGCGCGCCGCCGGCCTCATTCCCGACCACGGCGAGGAATGGGTCGAGATCGAGATGCTCAACGCCGAGGACGCCGCCATCCTCGGCTGCCCGCAAGGCACACCGTTCCTGCGCGGCCGCCGGTTGACACGCGCCGTCGACGACCGGCCGATCGAATATGTCACCAGCCTGCTCAACCCCGCGCATTTCGCGCTGCATATGAGGTTCTGAGCGATGCCGGACAAAGCCAAGGACCCGCTCGATCGCGCCATGGGCGCGCTTGTTGGCGGGGCGCTTGGAGACGCGCTCGGCATGCCGACGCAGCTTTTGTCGCCAGCCCGCATTGCCGAACTCTATGGTCATGTCGAGGATTTCATCGCGCCTTTCGCCGATCATCCGGTGTCGAAGGGACTGGCTGCCGGCACCATCACCGACGACACCGAACAGGCGCTGCTGCTCGGCCGCATTCTCGTCGAATCCGGCGACCGCTTCGATCACGCGCGCTGGGTCAATGCGCTGCTCGACTGGGAACGCGAGGTCAAGGCGCGCGGCAGCTATGACCTTTTGGGACCATCGACCAAACGCGCCATCGACGCCATCAACAATGGCGTGCCGGCCGAGGAAGCGGGACGCAGCGGCGACACCAACGGTGCGGCCATGCGCGTCGCGCCGGTTGGCATCATGATGCCAACCGAACCATTGGAGACGTTCGTTGCCAAGGTGGCTGAGACCTGCCGGGCAACGCACAACACCTCGATAGCTATCGCTTCCGCCGCTGCCGTTGCCGCCGCTGTCAGCCGCGGCGTCGCCGGCGGCGGCTGGCGCGATGCTTCCGCCAGCGCCGTCGCGGCGGCGAGGCGAGGGGCGACGCTCGGCCATTGGATCACCGGCGGTGACATCGCCACGCGTATCGTCTGGGCACAGGACATCGTGCGCGGCAAGGCGATCAGGGATGCGATCCGGCTGATCACCGATCTGGTCGGCACCGGCGTCGCCAGCCAGGAATCCGTTCCGGCGGCCTTCGCCGTGCTGGAAGTTGCCGATGGCGATCCATGGCAGGCAGCCATCATCAGCGCCAATCTCGGTGGCGACACCGACACGATCGGCGCCATCGCCGCCGGCATGGCCGGCGCCTGCACCGGTTTCTCGCGCCTGCCGCAGCAGCATATCGCGCGGCTGAAGGGCATCGACATGTCAGAGGTTCGCGCGCTTGCGGCCGACCTCGTGACGGCACGAGTGGCGAAAACCGGTTCCGGCAAGGACGCGGCGGCATGACCGGGCGTCTCGTCCATGTCGGTAGTGCCGTGGTCGATTATGTCTACCGCATCGACGCCTTGCCGGCGCCCGGTATGGAAAAGACGGCGTCGAGCTTCGCCCAGGTTGCCGGCGGTGGCTTCAACATGATGGTCGCGGCCAGCCGCACCGGGACGAAGGTGGTTTTCGGCGGCCAGCTCGGCAGCGGGCCGAACGGCGACTTCCTGCGCGCCGCTTTCGCCGCGGAGGGCATCGAGACACTGACGCCGCCATCGCCCCTGATGGACAGCGGCAATTGCGTCGCCATGATCTCGAGCGACGCCGAACGCACCTTCGTGTCGTGGCCAGGTGCGGAAAGCGTGCTCAGCCTCGACATGATGGCGCCGGTGATGGTCGCGCCTGATGATTGGGTGTTCACCTCCGGCTACACGCTGAGCTACCCCGCAAGCCGCGACGCGCTCACCGACTGGATCGAGGCGTTGCCTGCTGAAACACCTTTCGCCTTCGACCCGACGCCGGTCATCTCGGACATTCCGCGGCCGATCCTGTCGCGCGTGCTTGCCCGCACGACATGGCTGAGCTGCAACACGACGGAGGCGGCCGAGATTGCCGGGCCGGGCGATGTCGAGGCCGTCGCGGCGCGGCTTCTGGACGACCATTGTCCGCAGGCTGCCGGCGTGGTCATCCGCGCCGGCGCAAAGGGCTGCCATATCAGGTTGGTCGACGGGTCAGCGCGGACCATTGCCGGCTATACGGTCACCGCCATCGATACCAATGGCGCCGGCGACACCCATATCGGGGCTTTCGTCAGCGCGCTGGCGCGCGGTATCCCGCCCTTCGAGGCGGCGCGCTATGCCAATGCGGCGGCGGCGATTTCGGTCACTCGCCACGGCGGCTCGTCAGCGCCGACCGATCACGAAATCCAGACATTCCTGAGCCATGCCGCCGATCCATCGGGCGCAGGCCGGACACAGAAGGCCAATGCATAATTGCCGGAAGCCTGACAAGCCCGGGAAGCGGGCAAACACAGAGAGGAACCAACATGCGCATGCCTGACTTGACTGCTCTTGTGACGGCGACCGCCGTCTTTACCTCCGCGCTCGCCTTCGCCGCCAAGGCCGACGAAGTGCATGTGCTCAACTGGAAGGGCTACGGCACCGACGAGCCGTGGGCCGTAGAGGCTTTCGAAAAGGCGACCGGCAACAAGGTCGTCAACGACTTCTTCAATTCCGAACAGGAAATGCTGACCAAGATCCGGACCAATCCCGGGCTCTACGACGTAGTCATGATCAATGCCGCCTTCAACGACCAGGCGATGGCCGGGAAACTGATCCAGCCCATCGACGTCTCCAAGTTGCCGAACTATGCCGACATCAGCAAGGACAAGGCGGGATCGCCGATGCTCGTCCACGATGGCAAGGTCTATGGTGTGCCGTGGGTGTGGGGCCTGACGGCGCTCGCCATCAACGAGAAATCCTTCGACAAGCCGCCGACGAGTATCGCCGAGATGTGGGATACCGCGCACAAGGGCCGCGTCGTCATTCGCGACGACGCCGTCGAGGCGGTCCAGTTCGGCGCCATCGCCACCGGCCAGAACATCAACGACATCAAGGATATGGACGCGGTCAAGGCGAAGCTCACCTCGCTGATGCCGCAGATCAAGACCTTCTGGAGTTCGGAGAACGACTGGAACCAGATGGTTGCCTCCAACCAGATCGACATCGGCACCTATTGGAGCGGCTCGGCCGATCGCGCCAAGACGCATTTCAAGCTGCCGGTCTCGCTGGTCGTGCCGCAGGAAGGCGCCGTCGCCTGGCTCGACGCGTTTTCGATCCCGGTCGGCGCCAAGAACGTCGCCGGGGCCGAGGCCTTCATCAACTACATGATCGACCCCAAATTCTACGTCGAATGGGTCACCAAGGTCGGTGCGCCGGTGTCAGCCAACACCAAGGCGGTGGGAGCGCTGCCCGAGGATGCCTTCAACCGCAAGGTGATGGGTGATCCCGAAGTGGCCAAGCGCATCCAGTTCCAGGCGCCGATCACCGACGCGCAGCGCGAGGCCTATCTGGCCCTGTGGCAGCAGCTTAAGGTCGACGTGAAATAAAGCCGACATCCGGGCCAGCCGGCGGTTCGCGCCGGCTGGTTCTAGGAATCCTGCGGAGGAGGCTGTCATGGCAGCTGCAACAGCGTCGCGCAGCGGGCTGAGATCGGCATTGCCGCTGCTGGCGCCGGCTTATCTCTGGCTGACGGTGGCGATCTTCCTACCACTCTCGGCCATGGTCTTCTTCTCGTTCATGACCGAGCTGCCGCTGTCGGAAAAACCGTGGGCCTTCACCCTTGGCAACTATGCCGCCTTCTTTTCGCAAAGCCTTTATCTGACACTGCTGCTGGCCTCGCTGCGCCTCGGTCTCGAGGTGACGTTGTGGTGCGTCATCATCGGCTACCCTGCGGCCTATGTGCTGGCCAAGGTGCTGAAAGGGCGCAGCCGTGAGGCCATCTTCCTGCTCGTCATCCTGCCGTTCTGGTCGAACGGACTGGTGCGCATCTTCTCCTGGGCGATGGTGCTGCGCGAGGGCGGCATCCTCGACACCGCACTCAACGCCGTGCTGCCGTTCAAGATCAACATCGACCTGATGTATTCCTATCCGGCCGTCATCATCGGGCTGGTGCATTCCTACGTGCCCTATATGGTGCTGACCTGCTATCTCACCCTGCAGGCCATCGACGACTCGCTGATCGAGGCCGGACGCTCGCTTGGCGCCTCGCGGCTGCAGGTCTTGAAGCGGGTGATCATCCCGCTGTCGATGCCGGGGCTGGTGGCGGGTGCGGCACTGATCTTCGTGCCGGTCGTCGGCTCGTTCATGGAACCGCGCATCCTTGGCGGTCGTACCGGCACCTTCTACGGCACTGTCATCGAGGACCAGTTCGTCGCCGTGTTCAACTGGCCGCTGGGTGCCGCGCTCTCCTTCATCCTGCTGGCAGTGGTGCTGGTCATCCTGGCGGTGGCCTCACCGGTGCTGAGGAGGGCCGCGTGACGGCCACCACCCGCATCCTCGAATGGTTCGGCCGCCTCTACATCTGGCTGCTGCTTGCCTTCCTCTATCTACCGATCATCATCATGGCGCTGATGTCGTTCAACGTCTCGCCCTTCTACCAATTACCGTTCGAATGGACGACCGAATGGTACGCGTCGCTGTGGCAAAACGACCAGCTGATCGCCGCCACCTGGAACAGTGTCGAAATCGCCGTCATCGCTACCGTCATCTGCACGGTGCTCGGCTCGGCGGCGTCGCTGGCGCTCTATCGCTATGAGTTTCGCGGCAAGAAATTCCTGCAGGCGCTTTTGTTTCCGCCGATCGCCATACCGTGGCTCATCACCGGCACGGCGATGCTGATCTTCTTCTTCGGCGTCGGCATCGGCCGCGGCCTGCATGCGATCCTTCTCGGCCATGTCGCATTGGCGCTGCCCTATGTCATCGTCGTCGTTTCGGCCCGGCTGCAGACCTTCGCGCCGGAGCTGGAAGAGGCCGCGCGATCGCTCGGCGCCAACCAGTGGCAGGTGACGCGGCGCGTGACGCTGCCGTGGATCATGCCTGGCGTCATTGCCGGCGGACTGTTTGCGTTCGCCGTCTCGTTCGACCAGTTCGTGGTGTCCTATTTCCTGGCGACGCCGGGGCAGACGACACTGCCGGTCGAAATCTACGCCGCGATCCGCAAGGGTTTCACGCCCGAGATCAATGCGGTCTCGACGATCATCATCGTCGTGTCGATGGCGCTGATGCTGCTGACGGCAAGGTTCTTCAAATTCGGCGGAGAAAAATAATGGCCGGCGTGCAGGTATCGAACGTCTCGCGCAGCTTCGGCGCGCACAAGGCGCTGGACGACGTCTCCATCGATTTCGCCGATGGCGGTTTCTATGCTCTGCTTGGGCCATCGGGCAGCGGCAAGACTACGCTGCTCCGGCAGATTGCCGGCTTCGATTTCCCCGATTCAGGCCGCATCACCATCGGCGGCGAGAGCGTCGAGCGGGTGCCGGTCGAAAAACGTCGCATCGGCATGGTGTTCCAGAACTATGCGCTGTTTCCCAATATGAGCGTCGCCGACAATGTTGCCTTCGGCCTGTCGGTGCGCGGCGAGGCCAAGGCGACCATCGCTACCGAGGTGCAGCGCGCGCTCGATCTGGTGCAACTCGGCAAGCTCGGTGGCCGCCGGCCGCACCAACTCTCTGGGGGGCAGCGCCAGCGCGTAGCGCTCGCCCGTGCCATCGTCACCAAGCCGCGCGTGCTCTTGCTCGACGAGCCGCTCGGCGCGCTCGACAAGGCGCTGCGTGTCGATATGCAGATCGAGCTCAAGCGCATCCAGCGCGAGATCGGCATCACCACCATCTTCGTCACTCACGACCAGGAAGAAGCGCTGACGATGAGCGACCGCATCGGCATCCTGCGCGACGGCAGGCTGGTGCAGGAAGGGCCACCGGAGGAGATTTACGATCGGCCGAAGAGCGAGTTCGCCGCCACCTTCCTAGGCGACGCCAACATCTTTCGTGGTGACTCGACGGGCAACGGCATCCGGCTGCCGGACGGCACGGCGATTGCCGCCGGCGCGGGCGCGACGCTTGCCGCCGGCGCCAAGGCGAGCTGTGCCGTGCGGCCCGAACGCATCCGCATCGCGACGGAGGCTGGGACGCCTGATGCGGCCAATTCGAACACGCTCAAGGGACAGATTTCCAAGCGCATCTTTGCCGGCAACAACAGCACCTACTTCGTCGAGCGTGCCGGCCAGACGCTGAAGGTGATCGTGCAGAACACCGGCATGGAACGGCTGGCGGAAGGTCAGGATGTGGTGCTGCACTGGTCGCCGGAGAGCACGGTGCTGATCGCGCCGGGCTGATGCTCACACCGGCTCTTGCCAGACTGTTCGCAATCAGGGACAGCATAGACGGCACAGCCCGGAGCATACCGATGACCTTGGAACTGAGTGCGCGGGACCGATCCATGCTCGACGGCGAGCAGGGCCCTTCCGCGGCCGCCGCGATGAAGATACTGATCGCCTTTTCCAAGGCCGTCGGGGCAGGCAGTCTGCTCGACATTGCCGGCGCACATATCGATGGCTGTCTCTACCATGGCAAGGCCGGCCTCGATTTCGTCGAGCGGCTGGTCGACGGCGGCGGCCGAGTCCAGGTGCCGACGACATTGAATGTCGGCTCGTTCGACCTCATCCATCCCGGCATGGTGAAAATGCCGGCGGCGGTAGAGGTGCCGGCGAGGCGGCTGATGAAGGCGCATCTGGAGCTTGGCTGCGAGGCGACCTTCACCTGCGCGCCTTATCAAACGCGGTTCCGGCCAGACTTCGGCCAGCAGATCGCCTGGGGCGAATCCAATGCCATCGTCTTTGCCAATTCGGTGATCGGCGCGCGCACCAACCGCTATGGCGATTTCATCGATTTGTGCTGCGCCATGACCGGACGCGCGCCGGCCTGGGGCCTGCATCTGAGCGAGAACCGGCGCGGCCGGCTCCTGTTCGAGCTGGCCATTGCCGACCTGGAGCCGAGCGACAGCCTGTTCGTCGGCATCGGGCTGGTGATCGGGCAAGCGAGCGGCGACCGCATTCCGGTGATTGCCGGCCTGCCGCGGCCACGCGACGAGGACCAGTTGAAGGCGCTGGGGGCGGCGGCGGCAACGACCGGCGCGGTGGCGCTGTTCCATGCTGTCGGCATCACACCGGAAGCGCGGACGCTGGTTGAGGCGTTCCAGGGCCATGCGCCTGACGAGACGATACGCATCACCCGCACCGATATCGACCACGCTCTGGCCAGGCTGTCGAGCGTGCCCGAAGGCGCGCCGCTGGCGGCCGTTTCGCTCGGTACGCCGCATTTTTCGCATGAGGAATGGATGCGGCTGCTGCCGATGCTGCGCGAGGTCGCGCCGGGCAGGCGCATCCCGATCTATGTCAATACCGGCCGGGCGACCCTGACGCGACTGCAGGCGGAGGGGGCGTTGGCTGGCATGGAGGCGTTCGGCCTGATCCCGGTTGCCGACACCTGCACCTATGTCACCTCGATCCTCAAGCGCCTCGACGGCGTGGTGATGACCAATTCCGGCAAATGGGCGCATTACGCGCCCGGCAATATCGGCGTGTCCGTCGCTTTCGCCGAGATGAAGGACTGTATCCGTTCGGCTGCGGCCGGGCATGTCGTGCGGAGCGCCTCATGACGATAGAACGAACCGGCACCTTTCAGCTGGCTGGGGAGGCTCAGGGCCAAGCGCTGGTGTTTTCGCAACCGCTCAGCTTCTGGGGCGGCATCGATGCCGAAACCGGCGACATAACGGACCATTCGCATCCCGGCCTTGGCCAGAATGTCGTCGGCAAGATCCTGGTCATGCCGAGCGGGCGTGGCTCGTCGTCTTCATCCTCGGTCCTGGCCGAGACGATCCGCAGGGGCACCGCGCCTATCGGGATTCTTCTGGAGCGGCCGGATCCGATCCTGGCGGTCGGCGCTATCATTGCCGAGTTTCTTTACGAGATCCGCATGCCGCTGGTGGTGTGTGATACTATGGGCATTGTTTCCGGCGATCGGATCGTGATCTGTGTTGGCGAGGATGGCGCGGCGGTCATTCGCAAAGGCTAGGGACCAGTGCTCGTTGGCCAAGGGGCGGCGCCAGCGATTCTTAGGTCCGCTGCCATCGAAATGTGCTTCAGCCCTCAGCCAGCCATCAATCCCGCCGAGCCGCGCCGCCAGTAGGCCGCGGCCAACGTTTGATCGCGGCCGAGCCCCAGCGTATCGCGCCAATATTCGCGCACGATCTTGGCGGCGGCCGCTTCCGCCGCGAACCAGCCGAAGGCCGAGCCGCCCTGCGGCCACGCCACCGAGCGGACGGCCTCTGCCAGCAGTCTGTCCTCGCCCGCCGGCACGCCGTCCCGTGTCAGCCAATGCAACTCGATGCCGGTTGTATTGTCGATCGTCTGCCGTTCACTGCCATTGACGATCTCGACAAAGGCGATGCCTTTTGTCTCGGCCGGCAGCGTCTCCAGCAGCCGCGCCAGCGCCGGCAGGCCGGTTTCGTCGGCGCCCATGACATACCATTCTGCTTGCCGCACCGGGCGGCCGACCGGTCCCATGATGCCGACCCTCATGCCGCGGGGCGCCGGGCGACCCCCCGCGGCGCCGGCCCGCGGCCCGGGGGGGGCGGGGGGGGGGGCCTAGAATGGGGGCGTTGGGGCCGCGGGCGCGCGGGGGGGGTTGACGCGGGGGCCCCGGCGGC
>NZ_JAMYLA010000053.1:0-52142 GCF_040317725.1 Mesorhizobium sp. M1396
CCCGTGAAGTCGCCGGCAAGATCGAACGCGAGACGCGCTTCTACATTACCTCGCTGGTTCTCATCGCCAGCCTGATCGGCCCCCTTGTATCTGCACGGAGATGATTTTGTGCGATGGAAGCGACTGAGCCTCGAACCGGATGGCCATCCAGTTCGAGGCTTGGCGAAGTCGCCCGATGCCCCTCCGGTTACAACCGTGGATGAGCCTGGGATCTTCGCCTTCGTCACGCACGACCGAATAGTCGCTTGGCTCCAATCGCACGCACAAGGCAGGTTACCGTGAACAAGACCCTCTGTGGAATAGATATTTCGAAAGACTGGCTCGACGCCCATATCGAGCCGATCGGAACGGCAAACCGTTTCGCCAACGAAGCGGCAGGCATCGCCGAACTCGCCGCGTTTTGTCGGAGCCATGGCGTCGAGCTCGTCGTCATGGAAGCCAGCGGCGGCTACGAGCGCCTGGCCTTCCTGCTGTTGTGGGAGATGGGTCAGCCCTGCGGCATGGCCAATGCGAGGAGCGTTCGCTACTTCGCCGAGGCAATGGGCTTCCTGGAGAAGACCGACCGGATAGATGCCGCCGTCATCGCCCGTTACGGGCAGGTCAAGCGGTTGCAGCCAACGCCGCCGCCGAGCGTAGCCCAACAACGGCTCAAGGCGCTGGTCGCCCGGCTTTCCCAGGTCACCGGCGACCTCACCATCCAGAAGCAGCGCCGCAGCGCGGCTCGCGATGCCGAGACCATCATCAGCCTCGACGAGGTTATTGCTCTGCTCAAGCGCCAGAGCCGCCGGCTCGAAGGCGAGATCGCCTCGCTGATCGACGACGATCCCTTGTGGGCATGCCTCGACCAGGCCTTCCGCTCGCTCAAGGGCGTCGCCTCGCGCACCGTGGCCCGCCTCATGGCCGAGCTGCCCGAGATCGGCATCCTCTCCAACAAGGCCATCGCCAAGCTCGCGGGCCTCGCGCCGATCGCCAATGATAGTGGCAAGCGCAGTGGCCGCCGGTCGGTGCGCGGTGGTCGCGAAGGCCCGCGTTGCTTGCGCTTGACGTTGGGCGTCTAGCGCTCTCTGTTCGAGGGCGGACCTACGGATCCGCGTTCGATGATCGCGGTCGGCAGAATGAGCCTTTCGGGCGATCGTGTTTCACCCTTCAACCGCCGGATGAGCAATTCCGCGACACTCTTGCCAAGCGCATAGACCGGCTGGTCAATGACGGTAACGGGCGGCGTTGTTACGCTCGTCCAATCTGCGTCATGGAAGGTGATCAGTGAAATGTCCTCGGGAATCCGCAAGCCGCGCTGGCGGATCACCCTGAAGATCTCCAGCGCTATGACGCTGTCGGAGGCAAGGATCGCCGTCGCCCGATCTGGTCCGGACAGCAGCTTGTCGGCAACCCCGCGCGTTTCGGCCGGGCTTGTTGCACCAAGGCGAACATAACGTTCTGGCCGCTCAATTCCGGCGTCACGGCACACGGTGAGGAAGCCGTCGATACGCTCGCGAACCGATGAGGTATAGATTTGCCCGAGATCGCGGTATTCGTGCCCTTCGGCGTCGACTGCGGTCACATAGGCGATGTTACGGTGGCCGGCATCCGCAAGAATGCGGGTCGCCCGCATGGCGATGCCGCGATCGTCGACCGTGACGGTATCGACATCCAGATCGGGCAGCGCCCGGTCAAGCAGGGCAAGTGGCCGGCCCGAACGGTGGATGTCGCGCAGATGCGAGATGTCACGCGATTCCGATGGCGTGACGATCAGTCCGTCGACGCGCTTGCCGATCAGCAGCTTCACAGCTGCCTTTTCCGCCTCGATCTTCTCACCGGAGTTGGCCAGAATGACGTTGAACCCCGCGGCCTTTGCCGCATCGCTAATGCCGCGCACCGCAAGGCTGAAGAACGGGTTCTCGATGTCGCCGACCACCACCCCGATGATGCCGGACCTGCCGGTTGTCATGCTGCGAGCCAGCTCGTTCGGACGGTAGTCCAATGCCTTGGCTGCGGCCATGACGTCCGCGCGGATCATATCGCTGACGACGCCATATCCGCCGAGCACGCGCGCGGCTGTCGCTTTCGACACGTTCGCCGCGCGGGCGACGTCGCTGACTGTTATCGACCGGGTTTTGGGCGCGGTTGTTTTCATCGGATGAACGACTACAAGAGTTGTTGACGGAAGGTCAATCTGGCGATAACGATTATCAAAGAGACCGGTCTCACACAATAAGAGACCGGTCTCTTACCCGAATGAACGAGTCCTCAGAGCGTGGAGACCTGTCGGCCGCGCAAGCCCGTGGCGGCGACGAACGATGCGAGGCGTGAAATTTACGGGCTCAACGCAAATGCCAAGAACAATAAACCCCAGAGTGGAGAGAAGACATGAGCAGGATTGGAATTCTCAAGTCATTGATATCGCCGATCCAGGTTGGCGCAATGGCTCTGATGGTTGTGTGCATCGGAGCGGGTTTGATTTCGCGGGCCGCGGCGGGTGACAATCCCTATGGTCTCATCGATGCGAAAGTCATCAGCGTCGGTACTATGGGAGACGCCAAACCCTATGCTTTCACCCAGGCGGATGGCACGTTCACGGGGTTCGACATTGAATTCTTTCGAAATGTCGCGAGCCGCCTTGGATTCAAACCGGATCAGGTGATCTTCACCGGTCAGGAGTTCTCGGCGCTGATGCCGTCGGTGGCCAATGAACGCTTCGACGTGGCGGTGGCGGCGATCGGTACGACGGAAGCGCGCAAGAAGACTGTCGACTTTTCGGACGGCTATCTCGCAGGCTATCTCTCGGTGCTCACAGCAGACAAGGCGATAAATTCGGCTGACGGGCTTAAAGGCAAGCGTCTTGGTGTCGTCCAGGGAACATTGCAGGAAATCTATGCAGCGAAGAATTTTGTCGGAACGGATCTCGTGAAATTCCCCGACAACAACTCCGCCGTTTCCGCGCTCAACAATGGAACTGTCGACGCCCATTTCCTCGACTACGAGGCTGCCAAGGACTATGGCGTCCGCTATCCGGACCTAAAGATCGCCGTTAACATCCCCTCCTTCGATGCGCCAGCGGGCTTCGTCGTGCGCAAGGGCAACGACAAGCTTCGCGATGCATTGAACACCTCCCTTCATGCGGCCATGCAGGACGGCACCTGGAAGACGCTTTATGAGAAGTGGTTCCCCGGCTCGCCGATGCCTGACCAATATCTCCCCAAGAAATGAACGAACTCAGCCGCCGGCCCTGAGGGCCGGCGGCTGGCGCGCCTCTGGGCGGCGCGAACAGCGCAATGAAAAAGGGGACCGAATGGACTGGCTTGAAAACTTGCGTCGCAGTTTCCTCGACTGGCAAGCCATGGCGTATGTGCTGCCGAGCATGATCACCATCGGATTGAGGAACACCTTGATCCTTGCGGCCGCGTCAACGGTACTCGGTGTTGTTCTGGGGATGATCCTGGCGGTCATGGGCATCTCGCAATCTCTCTGGCTGCGCATTCCGGCCCGGGTCTACACGGATGTTTTCCGCGGCCTCCCGGCGATCGTGACCATTCTGCTGATCGGCCAGGGCTTCGCCCGCATCGGCCGCGAAATCTTCGGGCCTTCGCCCTATCCACTCGGCATTCTCGCCCTCAGCCTGATCGCCGGCGCCTATATCGGAGAAATCTTCCGCTCGGGCATCCAGAGCGTCGAGCGCGGGCAGATGGAAGCCTGCAAGGCGCTCAGCATGAGCTACGGGCAGGGCATGCGCCTGATCGTAATCCCGCAGGGTATCCGCCGCGTTCTGCCGGCTCTGGTCAACCAGTTCATTGGCAACGTAAAGGATTCGAGCCTCGTCTATTTCCTCGGATTGCTTGCGTCGGAGCGCGAGATTTTCCGCGTCGGCCAGGACCAGGCGGTGGTCACAGGAAACCTCTCGCCGTTGCTTTTGGCTGGCGTTTTCTATCTCGTCATCACCGTGCCGTTGACCCATGTGGTCAATTACATCGACAACTCGCTGCGGGTCGGAAAGCAAAAGGCCGGCCTCGTCATCAGCGGCCTTGCCGAGGTGAGCGAACTGGAAAGCGCAATCAGTGGTCCACCTTCCGAGGCCAGCCCTGAGGGCAGCACGGTGCTCCCCCGGTTCAAGGGTGGCAGTCTCGCCATCACCAATCTCGACATGGCCTATGGCGATCTTGATGTCCTCAAGGGCGTCAGCCTGAAGGTCAAGCCGGGCACTGTCACATGCGTCATTGGCCCGTCGGGTTCGGGCAAGTCGACGCTGTTGCGCTGCCTTAACCGTCTGGTCGAGCCCAAAGGCGGCGACGTGCTGCTCGATGGCGCGAGCATTCTGACGATGAAGCCTGAAAAGCTACGCCGGCGTGTCGGCATGGTGTTCCAGCATTTCAACCTGTTTCCCGACCATACAGCCCTCGAAAACGTCATGCTGTCGCTGACCAAGGTCAAGGGCATTCCAGTGCAGGAGGCAGAGCGCATCGCCGAGGCCCGCCTTGCCGATGTTGGGCTTGCCGCACGCAAACACCATCGTCCCGGAAACCTGTCCGGTGGCCAGCAGCAGCGTGTCGCGATCGCTCGTGCACTGGCGATGGACCCTGAGGTCATCCTGTTCGACGAGGTGACCAGCGCTCTCGATCCCGAACTGGTGAAGGGCGTCCTCAACCTGATGGCGGACCTCGGCCAGCGTGGCATGACGATGGTCGTCGTCACCCACGAAATGGGCTTTGCCCGCAAGGTCGCCGATCAAGTCGTCTTCATGGATGAAGGCCGCGTCGTCGAGGCCGGCACGCCAGCTGCGATCTTCGACACTCCGAAAAGCGTGCGTCTGAAGCACTTCCTTGCCGAAGTGCTTTGATCGCACCATTGCAGGCTCTGAGACGCATCGAAAACAAGATGCCTTCGTTCCCGCCGTCCAGTCAAACCTCCACACAGTGAAAGAAATATCCCATGACTACATCGCATTCGGTCTCAAAGGTCGTTGTTGTCGGGGGAGGTATTTTCGGTGTCTCCTCGGCTGTTCATCTTGCAAGGCTCGGCATCGAAACCCTCCTGGTCAATGATGGACCGCTCGCCAGGGGAGCTTCCGGCCGCTCGCTCGCCTGGCTCAATTCCTCGCGCAAGCGGTCTGCTGAGTATCATCGGCTGCGCATGATTGGTATCGACCGCTACCGGACGCTGTCCGCGAGATATCCGGATGCCGCCTGGCTGCGTTTCGACGGCGGCCTGACATGGGACGCGGATGACGCCTCGAACGAGATCGCCGATGTCTTCGCCCATGAGAAACACCTGGGCTATGACGCGCGGCATCTGTCGTCAGATGCGATAGCGTCGGTCACCCTGGGCATAGATGCCAGCGCGGTCACGCCTCAGGGCGCGATCCTCAACCCAGGCGAAGGCTGGGTCGATCTGCCGTCGCTGATCGAGATACTAATTGCGGAATTCGTGGCGCGTGGCGGCCAGCTTGTCACCGATGCCGGAAGCGCCGCGGTCACGGTCATCAACGGTCGCGCCACTGGTGTCACCACGACAAGCGGCATCAGCTTTGCCGCCGATGCGGTTCTGCTGGCCACCGGCGGTGATGTGCCGCGCATGGTTGCGCAGTCCGGCCAACATATCGCCGACGGGACGCCGATTGCGCTGCTGGTCAAGACCAAGCCGGTCAACTTGCCGCTGCGGGCGGTGCTCAACACGCCACGCGTCGCCATACGTCCGACGCCAGATGGAGCCCTCGTGCTCGATTCCGCCTGGTCGGAAGACGAGGTAGTGGTCAATCCGGACGGCACTTACGGCGTAGAGGCTTCGACCGTTCAGGGGCTTCTCGACGAAGCCTCGAAAGTTCTCGCGGGCCATCCGAAGCTGGAATTGGAAAGCCACGGTGTCGGCCCCAAGCCGATCCCCGGGGACGGGGAGCCGGTATTGGGCCAATTGAAGGACATCAAGGGATACTACATCGCCTTTAGCCACAGCGGCGCAACGCTTGGCCTGATCGCCGGCGAGCTGCTTGCCGACGAGATCGCCACCGGGAGAGAGCACCCACTCCTAGCAAACTTTCGACCAGCTCGGTTTTCTTGAAGATCGATTCAAGATCGGAACTGCCGCTAATCACCTACACATGAACGCTAATCACCTACACATGAATGTTCTACCTATTGTAATACAAATCGAGCTTGAAGGAAGAACAAAACGTAATTAAAACGATAACTTGCTATTGTGGTCGATCCGATGTGGCCAGAATAACTCATGACGATCGTGCTTTTCGCCCAACCCTGCGCTCGTTTGACTCGCCCGCGTACTGCGACCCGACGTTCTTCCTTCGGCTAAAGATCCTGCCTCGCTCGTTCGACGCTGGTTTATCTTGGTCAAGCCAGCCGACTTGCATCCTCTCAGGTGAGCCCGTGCCGGACGAGATGGCGAACGACCGGCGAAAACATCTGCTGGCCGATATAAGATCCTGTGTTCGCCTGCTCGAACAGTGTTTCGGCGGCTACCGCATCCTCGACTATGGGGATACCTGCCTGGCGCGCCTGAGCCGTTATCTCGTCGGCCGCGCGGCCTTGACCCTTGCCAACGACCGTCGGCACCGGCGTTTCGTCTTTGACGTAACGCAATGCCACGGCGCGGTCGCCGGACACGAAGACGATGACCGCATTCTTCACACCCAGCTTCGCAGGTTGCATCACCGCTTCGCGCCGCTGTCGCTGCTGTTCATGGCGGATCATTGGATCTCCTTCGAGATCCTTGTGTTCGCGCTTGTATTCGGTTGCCGTCATGCGCATGTCGCGAAGGAACAGCCAGCGCTGAATGGGAACATCGATCAAGCCGATAACGACAAAGGCCAGGGCGGCGGCAATTCCAAGGGGTGTCAGCACCGCCTTGATAATCGGCTCCAGGCATGACTGACCACAGCCTGGCGCATCGAACAGCGGCTGCAGCCATTCGGTCAAGATGAATACGAACAGGCTTGCCAGCAACACCACCTTGATCAGGCCTTTGGTGAACTCGATGACGTTGCGCAGCGACAGGATTTTCTGAAGGCCCTTCGCCGGGTTTATGTTGTCGAACTGCGGCTTGAGCTGCTCAAACGAGAAGACCGGTCCGAACGTCCCCAGCATGCCGAAGGCCACGGTGAAAACGACAACGATCCCGACCAGCGGAAATGTGGCAAGCATCAGCAACGAAAACGAATGGCGAATGGCCCGCAGGCTGATCTCCCCGAACGAGCCGCCGGGCACCGTCACGGTTTGTACGAGCTCCGAAAGGCGCCTGAAGAGCATCGGCCAGGAAAAATAGAGATACGCGAGCGCTGCGAAAAGCGTGAAGCCGGAGACCAGGTCGCGGCTTTGCGAAACCTGGCCTTTGCGGCGGGCGTCACGAAGCTTCTTGTCGGACGCTGGTAATTTCTTTTCCTCAGCTTCTTCGGTCATGTTGCAATCTCATCGCACTGTCGTGGTTCCAGTAGGCCGCTGGCCTGTGTAAGGTAGGGCGGGCTTGGATACGGAGAGGTGGATATGCGGTTGCATGTCGTATTCTGGCCAATCGTCATCACGCCGGCTGGCGTCATGAGGTTGCCTCTTGCCCGGCCTTCGGCTGAGCCGATGGCAACGACCGGGAGACACTGCTCGCGTCGGCCTTGCCCGAGCGGCCCGCGATCGTGGCCAGCGGCTGGACGTTGAATTCTTGCGCGAGTTCCTGGAAGGACAGAACCGGAAGCTCGATGGCATTGTGTATGAGCAGGCTCCGCATATGACGCCGCACATCCATCGCGGCGAGGACCACCGGTGAGACGTCGGTGGAGTTCTGCGTCAGCGCCCGCTCGATTTCGGTGACCAGGGCCTGCGCATCATCGTCGGAAAGATTCAGGAATGTCCCGGTCGAAGTGCTTTGCACCGCGTTTCGCAGGATATCCTCGGCCGACCGCTGCAGGACATAGGCGGCGATGATGTTGGTGCGGCCGGCGGAGCGGAAGCTGATCTGGCGCTTCAGGGATGTGCGGACATATTCCGTCAGCAGGACGACGTCCTGTTCGCGCTGGCCCCATTCGATCAGGGCCTCGAGGATCAGGCGCAGATTGCGGATCGGCACGTTTTCATCGACGAGCCGGCGAAGCACTTCTGCGATCTTCTGCAGCGGCACGATCTCCTGTGCCTGTTTGATCAGGTCCGCATAATCCGGCTCCATGTCCGACAGCAGCCTGCGTGTCTCCTGAATCCCGACGAAATGGCCGGCATAGAGCCGAAGCGAATTTTCGGTCCATTTGGCCGCTGTTTCGGCTGGCGTGGAGAAGGCGAAGCCGGCTTCCTTCAGCACCGATATGTTGCTGTCATCGACCCACGCGAATTTGCGCTGACCGGCAACCGGAGGAGCTCTTTCGTAGGTCACTTCAAGCAGATCGAGATGCGTCGCGTCCGCTTCGACAAGAACGCGGTCGGCTGGAATTTCGGCATCCAGGATGGGCGCTCCTTCCAGATCGATGCGGATGCCTCGTGGTGAAAGCATCTCGTCGACCTGCGTGCCGATAGCCGGAACGTCGACACCGAGATCGCCGAACAGTTCGCGGCGCACGCCGTCGGCGAGTGTGGCAAACTCGGGCTCCGGGATTGAGCGTCCTAGCTCGGTTCCGAAGCGGACCACGACGCGATAGGAAGGAGGCAGTGTTCCGGTGGGGATTGCTGAAAGCGAGACGGAATTTCCTGGTTCGGGCGTGGCGATCTGGCCGATGTCTTTGGGCCCGGATTCCTGGGCAGTGCGGCGATTGATTGCGTAGGCGCCCGCTCCGAAGCAGGCGCCAAGCATGAGGAACACGACGGCAGGGAAGCCTGGCACCATGGCAAGGCCAACCATGATCACCGCGGCAAGCGCGAGCGCTCGGGAGTCCCGCAGCAGCTGGCTGGTTATTTGCTGGCCAAGGTCTCCCGTTCCGTCGGCGCTGCCGACGCGCGTCACCATCGTACCGGCGGCCACGGCGACGAGCAGTGCCGGTATCTGAGCCACCAGCCCGTCGCCCACGGTAAGCAGCGAGTAGGTGGAAGCAGCGTCCCCCAGGGACATATCGTGCTGCAGTGTCCCAACGGCGAAACCACCGACAAGGTTGACCATAATGATCACGATTCCGGCGATAACATCGCCCTTGACGAATTTCATCGCGCCGTCCATCGCGCCGAACAGCTGGCTCTCGCGCTCCAGCTGCTGGCGCAGGCGGCGTGCCTCCGCCTGATCGATGTCGCCGTTGCGCAACTCGGCATCGATACTCATCTGCTTGCCCGGCAGGGCATCGAGCGTGAAGCGCGCGGCCACCTCGGCGACGCGTTCGGCACCGCGTGCAACCACGATGAACTGTGCGACGGTGATGATCAGGAAGATGACCAGGCCTACCGCAATACTGCCGCCGACGACGAAGGTACCGAAGGCGGTAATGATGTCGCCCGCGTTGGCCTGGAGCAGGATCAGTCGCGTTGTCGTGATTGTGATGGCCAGCCGGAACAGGGTGGCGATGAGGATGACCGACGGCAGCGACGAGAACTGGAGCGGATGAGAGACGTAAAACGAAGCCAGCAGGATAAGCACGCTGATGGCGATATTTGCGGTGATGAGAATATCGACGAGGAATGTTGGCAATGGGATGAGCATCATCACCACGGCGACCAGCAGCAGGACGGCGATGACGAGGTCGCTGCGGCGTGACAGCCTCGCCAGCAATTGCAGAAGCCGCTCCGACATGGTCATTCAACACCTCGTTGCGACAGGAAGCTCAGCAAGGCACTGCGCGCCTCGGTCTTGCGCCCGGCCGCCAGCAAGGCGCGGCTCTTCAGCAAGGCAAGCGCCGGATCGTCCATTCCTTCCAAGGTCTCCAGCCTGGCGATCGTGGCAAGCGCCTTTTCCGCCTCGCCATCAAGTGTGAGCAGGTGCGCCAATGTCCTGAGCACGCCGGCATTTCCCGGCGAGAGCTGTGCGGCGATAAGCAGGTACGCCGCGCCCCGCTTTGCCTGCCCGTGACACCCGTAGAGATAGCCCAGGACATGCAGCAGATGCACCGTCTCATGCGGGTCGGTCAGATTTCGATTCCTTCCTGCATGCGACCAAGCAGATCGCGATGACGCTCGATTTCATCCTCCATCAGCGTTCTGGCGAGTGACTTGAGTTGCTCGCCGCCCTCGAGGTCAGGGACCAGGTCCGCTACGAAATGCTGAAGAATTGGCACAGAACGACGCATGATGGCTGGCTCGGGAATACTGGGCATGACGAAGTTGATGAGGATCTCATCGAGCGATTCCCCGGCTTGACCCGGAGAGGGCTGGAATTCCGCTGTTTGTGTCTTTTCCGTACCAGCGGCCGACTTCGTGCCCTGTGCACGGTTTGAGGCTTTGTCGACGCCATTCATCCGCCGCCGGTTGATCGATTGACCGCGTACGCTTTCGGCCTGGCGAACCTCGCGGCCGGGTGTGTCGCCCCTTGCCGTGTCGAACCGCGGCCCTTCAAGCCGGCGGCTCACGGATATTTCAGCGCGACCGTGGCGCCGCCCTTGGTCAGGAGAAGTTCCGTCTCGCCGATATGCTTTATGGTCCAGCCGTCATTCGTGAATGCACCTTCGTGGTAGCGTGCACCGTCGGCTGCGATGACGTAGGGCCGCTCGCCATACCAGATTGCCTGCAGCGTCAGGCGCGGAGCCTGCTCCGCATTGCCGATCATGACGTTGGAGACCAGCGCAATGTGGGCGCCGAACGCCTGGTCGAACCAGGATTGCGTTTCCGTCCAGACACCGCTCTTGTCATTCGGGATCATCCCCGAGACCAAGAGGCGTCCCGTTGATTGCTGAACGGTCAATGCGCTTATGCCCGACTGCTCGAGATGCTGCTTGAGCTGGCTTGCCGCTGCGGCGGCATTCTGAATTTGCGGCGGCGATGAATCGTCCAGCACTTCTTGCCCTGCCGCGCCGGCGAAGGCCATTCTGATCGGTTCGCCGTCCTGAGAGGCTAGCTTCTCCTCGCCAATGTCTGGCTTGGCGAAAGAGAACCCGTTCGCAGCGACGGAGACGGCGAAGACGGCAAGGAGAACGCTGCCCGCAACCAGGAGAGGACGATTGGAAACAGGCCAGCGGTTCGATCCGCGCGCCGGGTTAACCAGCCGGATACTGGCATCACCCACATGTATGATGAGCGGCAGCCTGCAGCGGCTGCCATGTCCCTCGTGGATGGTCTCTCCCGTGGCAAGCGCCACATCACCGCCAACGGCTTCGATTTCAAACTGGCTGCCCTGACGCCGCAGCCTTGCATGGATCGGCGCGATGCCTGCATCCCTGAGGACAATGTCCGACTCCGTGCTGGAGCCGACCGTATAGAACGGCTCGACCAGATCGATTTCGGCGCCGGCGTGAAATCCGTGGATTACGCTCAGCGCGATGGAATGTCCTGCTGCCGTGGAGGGAGCGATAATCGAGCGGAACCGGCGCGCCGGTGCCGCATCCAGATATCTGCCGATAGGCCTAGCGGTCATGCAACTTGATCTCCCGCCGATGACAATTTCAAATGCAGCCAGACGACGGCGTTGAAAGGTTTCTGCCGTGCAGTACGCCGCCGGTTGCTTGCGGCGGCGTACGGGTTCGAAAATCCGCTGCCTTAGGCCTTTTCAGCCGACTGGCCGAGCGTTTTCGCGGTGCTCATCAGCATGTCATGTTGGGATTTCGCGATCTCTTTCGTGATCTCCAGCCCGAACATGCGCTCCTGGTGCTTGATCATCTTGTCCAGGTTCTGTTCCGGCGACCCGGCAGAGCCGGAGGTAATGGGAGGGGTAGCAGCCATCATTGTCTCCTTGAGGGACTATTCAAGTTACAAACTCCGGACTCACACCGCTGCGATCCGGCAGGTTGCCGAGGCACTCTAAGGCAGCATGACCGAAATTGAAAGTCCATTTGGAATATGCGACCCGCTCAAGTTCCAACTGTTGCATTGCCAACGCGTGAGGAGTAATCTGCCAAGCGGGTGAATGGGGTACTTCAGGATGGAAAAAGGTCCTTTGGCCGAGTTATTGGTCGAACGGTTTGACAATATGCCGCCGCAGTTGCGGGTCGCCGCGCGTTTCGTGCTGGATCATCCCAAGGAGGTCGCGCTGATGTCGATGCGCGAGCAGGCGCACCAGGCTGGCGTTTCGCACAGCACGATGATGCGGCTGGCGCGATTGCTTGGCCTTGAAGGTTACGAGGATATGCGCGGTCTTTATGCGCGCGCGCTGCGGGAGACGATCGCAGGAGAGCCGGCGCGACAGGGGATCGAACAGCGTGGCGATCCGGGATATTCGACCGTCGGCGTCGTTGCCGACACGCTAGCGGCCCAGATTTCAAGTCTTGGTGAATACACCAACGCCATACAGATCGTTGCCGCCGCCGACCTGCTTGCAAGATCGCGCGATGTTTTCGGTCTCGGCTCACGTTCGGCTTATCCGGTCGCCAGCCACTTCGTTCACGTCATGTCGTTTCTGGCTGGCGGTGATCGCAAGGTGACGCTTGTCGGCGAGATGGCCGGACAGGGCCTGGATGCACTCCAGCACGCGGGACGTGGCGACGTGCTTCTGGCTGTGGGCATGGCGCCTTATGAACGCACGACCATCGACGTGGCGCGCCAGGCGGCTCGGCAAGGCGTCGGCGTGATTGCAATCACCGACAGCAGCGTGTCTCCGCTGACGCGGATCGCGCGGGAGACAATCATAGTCACGTCGAATTCTCAGTCGTTCTTCCGAAGCATGGCGCCGGCGTTCGCCGCCGTCGAGCTTCTGGCGGCGCTGACGGCAGCGCGGTCCGAAACGGATGCCGTCGAACGGGTAAAACAGTCGGAAGAGCAGCTTGCCGCTTTCGGCATTTATTGGAAGCCCCCTCGATAGCCTCCGAAAGGGTGCGATCGGGCGGGCGTGCCGGCGGCCAGGCTGCCGGCAACAGTGATTTCCGGAGGTCGTCCAGATGGTTCGCCCGATAACGCTCAACAAGCCGCCGGTCCAGCCGCAGAAGGTCAATGCAACGGCAAACACCGAGCAGATAGCGCGGCTGGAGGCGCAGGCGGCGAAACTCCGGGAGCAGATCAGGCTCGCCAACAGGATGGGCGAGCGCGACTGGTCGGCGCAGGCCCGTCAGGAACTGGCGCAGGTGAACACGCAGCTGAGTTCCCTTCAGCCGCCGCCTGTCGCGGCTCCGGCGGCGCCGGGCATCAACCTCGTGAACGCTGGCACCGGCACGCCCGGCAACGGCACGACGGTGACGCCGGCGCTCTATGTGCGGACTGATCTCGCGGCACCCACGCTGGCGCCGGTCAAACTTGACGGAAGCAAGCCCGACGACAACGCCGCGGAAGCGACGACTGCCCGCAACATCGTTAACGACGTCACCGGCGGCAAGAGCATCGACCAGATCGCGTCTGCCCGCGGCATGACGCGCGACCAGGTCATCGCCGCGCTCCGGTCTGGCGGCATGACCGTGTCGACCACCGATCCGAATAGCGATGTGCAGACGACGAAAATCACGGATGCCAGCGGCCGCACCGTCACGCAATATTACGACTACCAGCACGACAGCTACTATACGAGCGTCGAGCAACCCAACGGAACCGCGACCACCACGCCGGTCCGGGATGGGCTCGGGCGCAAGGAAACCAGCAGCTACAATGCCGACACCGGCGCCATAACGACACGTTACGAAGACGACCTCGGTTCGGGCACCGTCACCGAGCGGACGTCGCTGCCCAACGGTGCTTCGGTGGAAACGGTGACGCCGGGCGCCGGCCCGTCGCTTCCCGTGACCACGGTCACCGGTCCAGACGGCCGCAAGACCATATTGGCGGCCGCGCAGGATCCCGGCGGGACAAGCACGCAGAATATCAAGGACGGTCTGGCGGACGGCAAAAGCATCGAGCAGATCGCGCGGGACAACGGCCGCACCAGCGAGCAGGTGATCGCCGAACTGCAGGCCGCCGGCTATCAGGTCAAGACGCAGGCAGCGGCAAGCGGCAACGGCGACGTGCAGTCGGTCGAAATCGTCGATCCGCACAGCGGCAACAAGACCGTCTACTCGCACGACTATCAGCACGACGAACGCACCGTCGTGACCACGGCGGACGGCAAGGAAACGTCGCAGTCCGTCGATGGCAACGGCAAGACCCGCAACAGTGTACGCAACACCAAGACCGGCGAAACCACGACCACCATCGTCGATCCGAAAACAGGGACCGAGACCAAGATCGTCACCGACAAGGACGGCCGCGTGACGACGACCACCACCGAGAAGATCAACGGCGGCAAACCCGTCGAGTACGAGGTCAAACCCGACGACAACCTGACCCTGGTCGCGCGGCAACATGGCGTGACACTGGATGATCTCAGGCGGACGAATCCGGAACTTTTCAGCTCGTCCCGCGACCCGGACACCATCCATCCGGGCGAAAAAATCACCATCGAAAACGGGACGCGCACGACGGTGGAGGTCAGCTTCAACGGCTATACGCTGACCACCAGGCCCGATGGCAGTCTGACGCTGCACAACAACACCACCGGCATCGACCTGAAGATCGAGGCAGGAAGCACGCAGGCCTCCCTGGCCAGGACGCTATTGGCGGTGAACCCCAACAGCAGCAATTCCGAGGAGGCAAAGGAGGGCCAGGTCGTGAAGACCTTTGTCGAAGGGCTGTTGGCCGGTGAGACCTTGCCCAGCCTCATCGACGCTGCGGAGAAAGCCGGACAGGACAAACAGGCTCTGATCGACAAATACGGTCTGGGCACGGCCGCCAAGCCCAAGCTGGATGGGCTGAACAGGGTTGTCGATCCGTTCGGCGATCCGCCACAGGGCAACGCACCTTCCGGAGGGAAGTGGACGCCGATGAAGATCGACGGCGTCTGGACCTGGGTCGATCCCCAGGTCGCCCAGGCCATCATTGACGAGAACATCGCCCTGTCGCGCATCACCGAGACGCGAGCCCTGGCCGGCCAGCAGCAGGAGCAGTTCAACGTCGATATGCTCGATCCCGCCTACAAGGATGCGGTCGATGGCGCGCAGACCATCATAAACAAGGCATTGGCGCCTCACGGCCTGCAATGGACTGCGCAGAAACCGAAGGGCACGCTCGCCGATGCGCGGGAGCGGCTGACCAAGGCCAACACCTTGCTGCAGAACGCACGGGATGCCCGCGGCGAATATGAGAATGCCGGACGCGTCCTCAAAGATGCCATCGCCGGGCAGAGCACGCTGACGCCGCTGGGTGATCCCAATGCAACAGCCGTCGGCCCTGTCAACGGCCCGAACCGGTATACGGAACACGCTCAGGGTGTCGCCGAGCATGCAGCCGTCGACAAGCTGTTTTCCGAGGTCGGCCTGCATCTGAGCAAGGGCGACAAGCTCACCATCGATTTCCTGGTGGGGAAGGCCGAACTGGACGGCGTCCCCACGGACTCGAAGGAATACAAGGACCTGAAGGCGCTGCAGACGACAGCAGGCAGTCAGCTCGAACTGGCGCAGGCCTACCAGAACTACTTCGACGCTCATACCACTGCCGCACAGGTCGGCGCGCAGCAGACGGATCTCGAGCAAAAGCTGCTTGTCCAGTATCTTGGCGAACAGAAGTTCGACCCGAACGAGGAATACAACCGGTATAGCGGCGACTACCTGGGTCACTACAAGACCTCGACGCTCGAAGTCCGTGATGGCCAGCTCTGGGTCGTCAACCATTTCGACAAAGGAACGACAGAGCAGCAGCTCACCTACAGTCTGAACGACAAGAACGTCAGGGACGAATACCGGGACCGCCAGCTCAACAAGGACTGGCAACAGCTTCTGAGCGGTTCGACGGAGAAGGTGTGCACCGCCAACGGCCTGGAAACCGCGAAGGCCGGCGAGGCGCAAGCGGCAAAGAATCTGAACGATGTCCTAGACAAGCAGCTCGGCAACAGCATCACCGACCTGAAAACGAAGCTGACGAGCCTGCAGACCAACTTCAACAATGCGCTGACGCAACACGGGCCTGGGGCGGTCGATGCGCCCCAAGGGACGCTGCCCGATGGCGTGCAGCCGGTCGAAATCGATGTCGGCGGACAGACGATCAAGGTGGCGCCGGAGGTTGCCCAGAAATACAACCAGATAGGGATCGATGCGCTGACCCAGGGCGGCAAGGCAATCTGGATCGACCTGGACACACACGATGACGATCATGGTGGCCGCTGGGTCGACCCCGAACTGGCGGTCTCCAAGCTCAAGCTTGATGCGACAAGGGCTGAGATAACGCAGGCCGAGGATCTGCGCAGGGTGGTGCAGGGGTTCAGCGATTACCATGAGCTTCGGCTCAGCGATCCCTCGCTCTTGGCCGACCGCAACGGCACGGTGGACAAGACCTATCTGGACGAACATCAGCAACAGACGCTCGACGGCATCTATCAGCCGAAGTTCCAGCAGCTGCTCGACAGCGGCTACGACAACGAGTTCCGGGAACAACCTGGTACGACCCTCGACGACACGGTCGCCAGGACGTTCGGCCTGGATCGTTCGACCGATGATGGCCGCGAGGCGATCGACAATGTGACGGAGGAGATCCGCGATATTGGCGGCGACAATCCGTATGTGCGCAGAGTACCGATCTTCTACGTCGACGACGAGGTCGGGACGCAGCAGGTCACGCTCTTTGCCGTGCGCGACGGAGACGGCAACACTCGCTATGTCGACGCAACCGGCAAGAAGTTCGACGACCTCGGCGATTTCCAGGACAACAACAGCCAGTTTGGTGAGAACGGCAAGCTCGTCGTTCCCAAAGGACTGGAGATGAAGGCGGGAGACGACGGCAAGATCGCGCTTGAAGTGGTGAAGGCGCGCAACGTCTCGGTCTGGGACAAGGTTGTCGATCCGCTGGTTGGCATTGGGACCGGCATCGCCACTATCCTGTCGTTCACGCCGGCCGCGCCGATCGCGGCACCGCTGGCCTATACGGGGGCTGCCTATCTCGGAACCCGAGCGGTCATAAACCAGGTCAACCATCTGGAACATGGCGGCGAGTGGGACGATAGAGAGTCACTGATGAACATCGCCAGCGCGGCGACCACGGTTCTGCCCATGGCATCCAGCGGCCTGCGCACCATTGGCATGGCGGGAAAGGAAATGACCGCTCTCCAGGCCTTCCGCGGCAGCATAGGCGCAACACGGTCTGGCTCTTCCCTGGCGCTCGAAACCCGCAGCTACATGCAATCGACCGCCGGCCTGAACAAGGCGGCGTGGGGAATGGATGTCGGCTCGGTGATTGTCGGCGCACCCTTACTGGCGACCTCTGCCTACGATCTTGCCGTCAACGGAGACCAGATGAATGGTCTCCAGCTTGCCAATGCGCTTACGGGTCTTGGCACCGGGGTCACCGGTACCGGCCTCGGCATCCACGGCCTGCGTACGTTGCGGCCGGGAACGGGCACGCAGGCGAGCTCCAATGGTCCGGACGCCAGTCCGCCACCGGTCAGCGACGGACCACACCAGCAGCCGCCTGGCGGCAACGGACCGCGGCAATTGCCGCCGGCGCCGGAGCCCGGTTCCTCGGGGCGCCCAATGAATGTCTATGAGATCGGTGCCGACGGCGTTTACAGGCCGACCGGGAAGCAGGTCTTCCACGACCCCAGCCATCCGGTGATACCTGGAGACGTGATCAAGGCCGATGACGGCAGCGGCGATGGTTCGACAATGCAGCCGGGCCACGATCCTCAGGGGTCGACCCCGCCTGGTACTGCCCATCCCGCCGATGGCGATCCCATCATCGTACCGGGCAAGCCGACAGGACAAGACGGAACGGTGCGCCTCGTCTGGGACCCGGAGACACGCAGCTTTGCCAGCACGCCCGGACACGACACGAGCGAGTATGTCTACACCAGCGGCAAGGATCCGAGGACGCCCTCGGCCTATCTCGACGGCTTGACCGTCGAACAGCTTGTGACCCGCTACGAGCAGGAGAAGGGTTATTATTCCAGCCGCGAAATGGCCGAGCGCTATGGCCCGGACGGCGTCCAGATACCGCGCACGCCACTTCGCGACATCCTGCCGGACTTCCGCGTCGGCGTCACCTTCCGGGCCCGGCTGAACACCGGAGATGCATTCGGGATCGGCTCGCCGACAATTGCGGCCGTCGGCTTCGGTGTCGGAACCAAGACCGATTTCGGCATGATCGGATGGTCGATCGTCGACAGCGTCGGCCAACGCAGCCTGACGCCGTTCAAGGACGCGCTCGGCACCCAGGGCGTCGTATCCTACCGGGCACGCGAATACAGGAACATCACAAGCCTCCAGGCCGGCGTATGGCCGGTGTCCAACCAGACGGCCTTCCCGGTCCGCAGCAGCGATCTGTCGGCGGCTGCGAGCAAGGCGATATTCAGCGATGCGACCGGCTATGACGCCAAGCCAGTGGATGCCGCCATCGTCGGGATGACGCCGGATGGCGAAGGCACCGTGATCGAGATGGCCTACACGCCTTCGCTCGATGGCAAGGAGGTCACGCTCGCACCCGGCCAGCACGATTTCTTTGGTGTGCCGGCGGAAAACAGCTCCGGCCATGTCACGCTGCAAGGCGCGCTTCCGTTCGACCGTGTCATGACCGAGACGAAGGCCGGCATACGCCTGCCGATCGTGGCCAATCATGTCGCGGCGGTGGACCAGATGCCGCGCGTCGGCTTCGAGAAGCGCCCGGAACTGTCCGTCAAGGACACGCTCCAGCCGGGCGACATTGTGTCGACGCAGGCATACGACCAGATCCAATCCGCTCTCGGCTCGACAAGCCTGAAGATCCAGTTCGCGGTCAAGGATCCGGCGAAGGCGTCCGAACTCATCGCAGCCATCGGCCAGGGCGATGGCATCCGCTCGATCCGTGACCTCGTCAAGGCCGGCCAGATCGATCCGTCGAACACGGTTTCTCTGGTTGACGAACCGACGCTGAGCGGGTTGCGGCTGTCGGCCATACCGGGCAAGGCGCCCACCGCGGACATCGTTTTGCTGACCGGCGAGAAGGCTCGAATTGTAAATCCCGAGGCGATGCTGGTCGACGTCATCTTCAACGATCACAACAGGCTGCCTGGCGTACTGGGGTTCAATCCCGACCGGATGGTCACGTCCGCGACCTACAAGGTGAAATCGACAGTACAATCATGGCTTCCGGCGCGCTTCCAACCCGACGGATCACCGCAGTCCCGCTACATGCCGAGCGCGGGCAACATCTATAAGAACCTCTACGGTTCGCATGGCACCCCGGCCACGCGCTACACGCTTTCACTGTCGACCCATCCTCTGCCTGCTGGAGCGTTGACTTTCAGCGCCGAGGTGAGAATCCAATACAAGTCCAAGGCGGCCAGCATCGCGTCTTCGATCGCCGAGAACGAAACCGCGACACTGACCTTCAATCGGGCCGACGGGCAAACTGAGGAATTGACGATCCCCGCCTGGCTCGCCCACGCGGTAGAAACCTCGCGCGACGGCTCGGCGACAGGCATTCCGAAGGGCGGCAAGGCCTCTTTGGAGCAGTTCCTCGGCGAACTGGAAAACGCAAGGCCCGACCAGCGCGCGGCGATCGAGCAGTTCCGGACGGAATTCGGTTCGTCGATCGTGGATGGCGGGTTCATGCGCCAGAACGTTGCCGATGGCGTGCTGACCTTCCTCTCCTCGCAAGTGGGCAGCCGCCGAAACGGCCCGATTCAGATAAGGGACGAGCACGGTCAATCCGTGACCGCCACCCGATATGGACCGCTGCCAAAGAGCGCGGAGAATGTCTATGTGCCGCCAGCCGACGGACAACCAGCGCGCGGCGACGAAACGGAACTGATGCACAAATCGCATATTCTGTTCCGCGATCCGGAGACCGGAGAGGCATACGTCCTGCCATGGGTGCGCGGCGCCTCCGAGGACCATGTGCCGGGCAGTCAGGGACGGCCGGAGGGCGAAACGGTGCCGCCGGCGGCAACGCCAGCCAGGAAGGCCATCGAGGCGGCGCCTCCGACGACCCACTCGCTGCAACAGGTCCGCAACATGCGGCAGCCCGAGAAATGGAAGGCCGGCGAGATCTATACGCGCGAACTCAATGGGTCGCCTGGAGAAGTGCATTTTCCGGTCGATGCCAACCCGGGTGGGCCCCACCCCGTCTCAGGCGTGGGTGGGCGATACGTGGATTCGCCTGTCTTTAAGAGCGACGACGTGATCGAGGCAATCGAGGTCAAGACCTATCATCGCTGGACGACGATCAACGGTGTCGCGCAGATGCGTGAAGTGCCGCTCACGCCGAAATTGCAGGAGCAAATCAACAAGGATGTGGCGCTGCGGAACGAGAACCCGGGTTATCAGCCGCGCTGGGTTTTCCTCGATGCGCCGCCTTCCGCGGACTTGCAGCGGGCGCTCGACGATGCGGGAATTGTCGGCAACATCTTCGGACACAACAAGCCCGCCACGGCAGCACCGCAACCCCAATCCGCAACGGCCGGAACCGGTTCGGGCCGAACCATGCAGCTCAAGGACGAGAGCGGCAAGGTGATCACCGCGACAATGTTGGGCACCGAGCCGAGGGGCCCGCAACAGGTTTATGTGCCGCCTTCCGACCGGCCTCGCGCGCCGGCCGATGCACCGGAGTTGGCGGACAAGACGCACATACTGGTGTACGACCCCGACACCGGCGAAGCCGTCGTGCTGCCATGGATACGCGGTGCTTCCGGCGGCCACGTGCTCACCCGAGATGGCGTCAGGGCGACGCCGCTTGACCAGGTGCCGGATCTCGTCATGGGCGATTTCCAGCCGAACCAGATTCCCTGGCTCAAGCGTGAGCAGGTGGCCGAACTGACGGAACAGCAGTTCCGCGACTTGGATCAGGCCGGCTTGCTGCCTTCTCTGACCAGGAGCCAACTGCGGGGTATCCCGAAGGCAAAGATAGGCCAGGTCAACATCGCGGGCCTCGACGGGAAACAGATTCCTTGGCTGACCGAGGGCCACATCCGGAACATGACCGGCCAGCAGTTCCAAGATCTCGGCAAAGCCGGTTTGACGCCTCAACTGACGAAACCACAGTTGCAGGCGATCAAAGGAGACTTGGTCGAGTTCGTCGACGTGTCGAAGTTGGAAGCGCGCCAGGTTCCTTGGTTCAAGCCCGGCCAGGTCGCGAAGTTCACGTCACAGCAATTCAAGGACGTGGGCGAGGCCGGATTGCTGAAGAACCTAACCGAGCGCCAGGTTCAGGCGATCCCCGAAACCATGGTCGGTTCCGTGGACGTGGCGAAGCTCGATCCCAAGCAGGTGCCGTGGCTGACCGAGAAGCAGATCCCGGTGTTGACCCGCGATCAATGGGGCGCCTTCACGATCCACCACACCGAAGCGCTGACCCAGCCGCAAATCGAAGCGGTGACACCAAAACAGTTCGAGGAAATGAGCCCCGGCCAGTTCCGCAAGTTCACGCTTGAGCAGTTCGAGTGGATGAGCGGGGATCACATGAACGGCCTCTCCGTGCTGCAACTGACGACCTATCGGGCAACCCATAAAAAGGCGATGACGCCGGAGCAAGCGAGCAGCGTCGATCTGGCGCTGAGCCATGCCAGGATACGGGAAAACGCTCAGGCGCTCGCCACCTTTGGCGGCATGTCGACCACCTCCTACATGCTGTGGACTTCGTTGCCGCCAACTTGGACCGCCACCGCAAGTGGGGTGGCATTTGGCGTGCGAGGCTTCGTTTTCGGCGCGCAGGCGCTCTTCCCCAACGCAACCGCGGGTCACAAGCCGTTCGGGCGATTCCTCAACGCGCTCGGCGGAGCCACATTCATAGCCGCGGCGCCAGGTGCCGCGACCGGGATGATCCAGGGTAAGGATCTTGTCGTCAACAGCACGTTTACGCTCGGCAACATCGTCTATGGCACGAAGTCGATGCTGCAGTCGTTCACAGGCAGACCGGTGATCCGAAACCTGGCCGAACATCTGGCTGGACCAGGATATGTGCTTGGCTGCGCCGTCTATACGCTGCATTCCTGGCCGGCGCCGATCGCAACAGTCGCCGGCACCATGTTCACGTTCGGCTGCGCGGAATTCTGGGCGTCGGCCATAAGGACGGACCGAATGAATAGCCGTTCGGTACCGCGAACCGATGCCGATATCGCGGCGGCGGAAAAGTCCGACAAAAGATGGACCGCATGGGATCGGTGGACCCTGGGCATCACCTTCGGCGTTGGAATGCTTCTCTTCTCGCTGGACTCCCTGCTCGCGGAGCCTTGGGAGGGCGCGAAGACGGCCCCTCCACCCGATCCGAAAAAACCGGATGGCGATCCCTCGTCCCAGCGACCCGATGATCCTTCGGATGTTCCAGGTGGGACGCAAACCCTGCCAGAGACCTTTCCGCAACTTGTCGTGCAAGCGGATGACGGCCTGAATTTGCGGACCCAGCCCGACGGGCATTCGGCCGTGGCGACGGTTCTGCAACCCGGCACATTCGTCGAACAGACCGCGAAGCCTTCGACCGATCCTTCGGGAGAAGCCTGGATACCCGTCGAAGGTTTCGGACCGGACGGCGAAATGCATAGCGGCTGGGTCTCCGGCGACTATGTCGAGATTCACCCCAAGGGCAGCAGCAATTCCGAGGGCCGCACGAATCCAACACTGGAGAAGAATGGCTATCAGTGGGTCGACGTCAAGAACGGCGACTCTATCCGCCTGATCGCCAGGACCCATTCAGCGGATGTGGCGGAGACGGTGGTGCTCAACATGGATCATATCCTGAGTCCGGACATGATTTTCTCAGGCGACCGCATCTACCTGCCGGTCACGTCGGTCGGCTGAGGAACTGCCGGCCCAATCTAGCGCCCGTCAGCAGGCTGCGCCTTGCCGCTTCTCGCGGCATAGGCGTGCGCGACGCAGGCAGCCAGCTTCGCCGCCCGCTCCGCTATCGCATTGGATGGTTCGGAAGAATAGGAGGCGGTAAACTGCAGGTCGGACGGGTGCCATTCGCAGTCGACAATGCGCAGTGTGCCGCTTGCGGTATAGTCCCGGACGACTTCCTCGGGGAGCGAGGCTATCCCGATACCGTTGAGAGTCATCTTGATGGAGGCCGCCAGCGAATTGGCCGGAAAGATACGCGGCGTCTCTTCCAGTTCACTGGTGAGCTTGCGGTAAAGTTCGCTGTAGGGTCTGGTGGTGCGCGCGTAGCTGATGATCGGAAACTGCATCAGATCATTCAGCGTCAGCTTGCTTCGGTTGGCCAATTTCAATCGCGGCGAACAGACCCAGACGAGCGGAAAGGATGGCAGCTCGATGTTCTCGATGCTGTACTCTAGAATCGGGCCCATCAGCACTGCAAGATCGAGCCTGTGGGACATGAGTTCGTTGCGAAGGGTCGTCGTCGCATCAACGACGATATCCGTATCGACGAGCGGGTAGTTTGCTTGCAATTCCTTCAGGAAATCCGGAAGCCAGGTGTGCACGATGGATTCGGCAACCCCGAGCCGAAGCACCCCTGCCGTCTCTGAGAGAGAGTTGGCCGCGAGTTGCAGCCGTTCCGCTACGCGCAGGACCCGTTGAGCAGGTGGCAGCAGCCTTTGTCCCTCGGCGGTCAGCCTGACGGTGCTGCTGTGCCGTTCGAACAGCCTGGCGCCCAGCGCTTCTTCCAGGCCGGCAATTCGGGTGGATACCGCCGGCTGCGTCGTGTTCAGGCGTTCCGCTGCCTTTCGAAAGCTTCCGAAAGTGGCGACCAGGAGAAAGGTTTCGAGCTGCTTGATGTTGAAAGGGATCACGATTCAATGCCGGACAATAATCTGAGCTCCAATCTTTACGCGGTCATATAGATCGATAACGTCTTCATTGGTCATGCGGATGCATCCGGAGGAGTTGGCCTGTCCGACGGTCCGTGGCTGGTTGGTGCCGTGGACGCGATAAAGCGTATTTCCGATATACAGGGCGCGGGCGCCAGGCAGCATTCCTTCGTCTGACGTCTGGTCAGCAGCAGAAGGGGAGACCAGCACATTTCTCGCCTGATCGTAAGTCCAGCTTCTAGGGTCATAAGCGCTGTTTGATTGGGGCCTGCGCCGCCATGGCGGCAACCAGCGTGGCAGCAACAAAGGCTGCCGCAGCCAGTCTCCGGCTGAGACGTGGGCCGGACAGCATACTGCCTCCCGCTATGCTGGCGGAAACGAACACGTTCGCGAGCAGGGCCCTGTTTGCCACCACCGACACCTTTCTGCATCCAGGCGTTGAACAGTGGATCACACATGGGTCCCGCCTGATTCCAGCGCGCACCATATCGCTTTGTTTGTCGTTCGCAACATTTGGCACAGCAAGTTAATGCGTAGTCCAAATGGACTTCCAATTTTCCAGTGTGCGCGATAGAGTGAGACCGGCGGGCAAACCATGAAGCGAGCGACGCGGGCAACACTCGTGGGTCGCTTGCAATAGGACCAAAATTGACGGGACGCGGTATCTGCCATGCGGATCGGTTGTCGGGAGCCAGGGCTGCCTTTGTCGCCTGCGGCCTGGCGATGGTTCTGGCGTTCGGCCTTGCCTCGCAGCGCGCGTATGCCGCCGAACCGCGCTGGCCTCCTGGCCCCTACAAATACATCACGGTCGACCAGTCAGTGGCAGACGCGCTGGTCGAGCTTGGCCGCAACATGCGGGTGCCGATGCGTGTAAGCAAGCTTGTAAAGGGGCGCCTGAGTGCCGGCATGCCTGTTGGAACGGCCCACGAGTTTCTGGAAGAGATTTGCAATCGGTACGGGCTGGTCTGGCATTTCGACGGCATTGTCATGAACGTGGCAACCGAAGCCGAAATCCAGACGGAAATGATCCCGCTTGATGCAAACACGGTTGCCGGCGCCGAAGATCGGCTTTCACGGCTGGGCGTCATCGATCCGAGGTTTCCGGTAAAGGTTTCCAAGCAAGACGATGTCGTCTCGGTATCGGGGCCGCCCTCCTACATCGAACTGGTCAGGAAAACGCTCGGGGTTCCCGCGGCAACGGGCACGAAGCCGGAGCCGGGCAAGGTTGTTTCGGTCCGCGTTTTCCGCGGCAGGCAGGTGGAGGCGTATGATGTCCCCTCCGCCAACAAGGACTAGGGAACGGGAGGCAGGTTCATGCAGATCGCACCGATTGGAGCCCTGGAGGCTATGCTTGCAAACTTGACCACCAGCATAAGCTCGCAACAGCAGATCACCGCTGGCGCCGCGGCGCAGCCTGGCAACCGGATGGTCGGTGCCAAGCAGGAAAAGCACGACGCCGTGAAGGTCAACACACCTGAGCGCGGTGATGTCGCCTCACGGTCGGGTCAGCAGGTGGCGCAAGCATCGTCCGGTGCCAATCCGGCAATGGCTGGGCAATCCTCCAAACCGGATAGGACGGAGCCGATCGTCGAACGCCAACTCTTCGACTATCTGGCCGAGACCGAGAAGGCAGGGGGCGGGGCGTTCACGGATCCGTCGGCGCTGTTCGGTTCGGCCGTTCGGTCGCTGGACGGAACCATGCAACAGGTCCAGAAAGCACTCGGCCAGGCGAACGCTCCCGCGAACGCCGAGACAGCCGCCACGCAGGACATTGCGGGCAAGCCAGCGCCGCCCGGCAAGGAAGCCGAAAATTCCCCGGCAAAGAATGCCGAGCAACTCCTCGAACGGTCCATTTCGGTGATGTGGGCAGCCGCCAATCTCGAGGTCGTGACGAGCAGCGTGACGGCCGTCACGTCGTCCACCAGCACGCTGATCAAACAACAGTAAATGCCGCGGAGTGTTTCGTGCCGACGCTAACCTTGCCGTGGCGGTCAACGCTATTGAATCGATACGGCGCCCGTTGGCGCGTCGCTCTCGTTGTCATGGGTATGCTCGTACTGCAAGCGTGCTCTGTGGAGCTCTATTCCAACCTCAGCCAGCGGCAGGCCAATGAGATCGTGGCTACGCTGGTGCGCCACGGGATTCCGGCGCAACGCGAGACCGGCAAGGACGGCAAGATGACGGTTTCCGTAGAGAAGGGCCGCTTCGCCGAGGCCATGGCGATTCTCGACGAAAGCGGCTTGCCCAAACAGGAATTCCAAACGCTCGGCGAGGTGTTCAAGAGAGGTGGGATTGTATCCTCGCCGGCGGAAGAGCGGGCGACGATGATCTATGGCCTGAGCCAGGAACTGTCGCAGACCATCTCGGATATCGACGGCGTGCTTTCCGCGCGTGTTCATCTCGTCTTGCCCGAAAACGATCCGCTGAGACAGCAGCTGGTGCCGTCGTCCGCCTCCGTCTTCATCCGGCATCGCGCATCGGTTCCGATGAATGAGCTGATTCCGCAGGTCAAGATGCTGGTGGCCAAGGGTGTCGCCGGACTGACCTATGACAATGTCTCCGTCACCCTCATTCCGGTGACCGCGACGGCCCCGGAACAGGGAACCGGCGAGGCGGGCCTCACGAGCTTCCTCGGCCTCTGGATGCATCCGGACAGCGTTGCCGCCGCGATGGGGCTGTTTTACGGCATGGCGGCGGCCATATTCGCGCTGGCTGCCCGCCTGGCCTACCTGCAGTGGTCCCGACAGCCAGGCGTCTATGCGCTCGATGCTTCGACAATGCCTGTGAAGAAGACATGACCGAGACCCGCTCGACGCAAACCGCCAGCCCGGAGTGGCAGGCATTCGTGTCCAACCCCGCATCCTATGTCGATGCGGCAAGGCTCGCGGAATGCCTTGACGGTACGATCGGCGAGGCTGCCTGCGAGCGCATGCTGCAGTCGCAACGCCTGCATGAACGATTGTCAAAGCTTTTGATAGAGCGTCATAGGCTCTCTTCAGCAGTCGAAGAGCCGGCCGACGAGGTCGATCGAGCGATCGCTCTGTCCTCTGGCGAGGAGTTGGAGGAACTTGCGCTTCGCGCCGGCGCGATCTACTGGGCCGGCAGTCTGGCCGCTGTCATTGTTGGACGCGAAGCGGTCGCGTGGCAGGCAGCGCTTGGCGCGGATCTCTGCGCTTTCGCGGTCGCCAATCGCGATCTGGCCGGTCCGATACAGCGGTTGGAGCCCCTGGAGGACATTTACGGCCGTGTCTATGCCGACGGCCTGCGTTGCCTTGGCGCTTGGTGTCAGGCGATGCCTGGCGATACGAGCATGCGGGTGCGCCTCAAGCTGGTGTCGCACGAGCTTGTCGACCAGACGGCAGCCGAACCCTTTGCCGAGGCCGGTCCAGCGATTGTTCGACGAGCGATGGGCTAGGCGGGATGATCGAACCGGGCAAAGCGACCGATGCCGTGCCGAGGCGCCCTTTCGCCCGGATCCTGCGCGCCGCCGAGGTGCGCGCCCTGCAGGACGGTCATGCCGTTCTCGATGAAGCAAGGCGCGATGCGCAGCAGTTGCGTGGCGCTGCCCGGCGAGCCTATGCGGCTGAATATGCGCAGGGCTATGAAGACGGCAAGGCGCAAGGCGATGCGGACGCCACGCGGTTGATAAGCGAGACAGCGGTCAAGGTGGATCGCTATTTTGGCGGGCTGGAAGCCGAAGTCATCAGCCTGGCCCTCGATGTCGTCAGGCGAATGCTTGGAGAATTCGACGTCAGCACGCTTGTCGCGAAGGCCGCAAGTCAGGCTGTGACTGAAATTCGCCGCGCCAAATATCTGAAAGTCCGCGTTCATCCCGCTTCCGTGGACAGGGTTCGCGATGAGCTGGACGCGGTCTTGCGCGAGGGTGATCTGGGCATGACGGTCGAGATTGACGCGGATGACGCATTGGCAACCGGCGCCTGCGTCGTTTCGACTGACTTTGCCGTCGTCGATGCGAGCATCGACGCGCAGCTCCAAGCCATGGCTGCCGCGATTGCGTCAAAGGCGGAGGTTCCATGACACAGCCCGCTGTCGATATCGAAAGCCGTCTGGCGTCTATCATTCCGAACCTGCGTTCCGCCCTCCGCGACGATGCAAGCCGGCCGAGGAAGGGGCGTGTTAAGCGGGTCACCGGCACGGTTATCCATGCAACCATGGAGGAGGCCCGGATCGGCGAGATATGCGAACTGGTCGATCCCAGGACCGGCAAGACGACCAAGGCGGAAGTCGTGGGCCTCATGGACGAAATGGCGATCCTCGTTCCGCTTGGCGATCTGACCGGTCTTTCAAGCCTGACCGAGGTGGTTGCGACCGGAAAGGACCAGCGAGTGCCCGTCGGACCCGGCCTGCTTGGTCGGGTCATCAGCGCGCTCGGCGAGCCACTGGATGGCAAACCGCTTTCGCCGGACGGCATTACCGGCAGCTATCCGGTCAACGCCTATCCGCCATCCCCGCTCGAGCGCAGCTTGATTTCCGAGCCAATCCAGCTTGGAATCCGCGCCCTCGACGGGCTGCTCACCTGCGCGCGTGGGCAGCGCGTCGGCATCTTCGGTGAACCTGGCGTCGGCAAGTCGATCCTGCTTTCCGACATTGTCAGCGGCACCGATGCCGATGTTGCCGTGGTCGCCCTTGTCGGAGAGCGCGGACGTGAAGTGCGCGAGTTCCTCGAACATCAGCTTGGACCGGCAGGGCGGCAGCGGGCAATCGTCGTCGTCGCGACATCCGACCGGCCTGCCATCGAGCGCGTCAAGGCCGCCTATGTGGCGACCAGCATTGCGGAATATTTTCGGGACCAGGGCAAGCATGTGCTGCTTGCGATGGACAACATCACGCGGTTTGCCCGCGCGCAGCGCGAGATTGGCCTGGCCTCGGGCGAGACACCGACGCGTCGCGGTTTTCCGTCTTCGCTGTTCGCGGTCTTGCCGCGCCTGCTCGAGCGCTCGGGCCCCGGCCGCGTCGGTTCCATCACGAGCCTCTACAGCGTTCTCCTGGAAGGCGACGGCACACTGGATCCTGTCGCCGAGGAAATTCAGGCGCTGCTCGATGGCCACGTCTTCCTGTCGAACGAACTCGCGCAGCGGAACCACTTCCCGGCCATCGACGTCTTGCGCAGCCGAAGCCGTCTCATGGACGCGGTTGTACCGCCGGCACATCGGTCCGACGCCAGCCACCTGCGTGAGCTGCTTGCCCGCTACGCCGACATCGAACTTCTCCTGCGGGTCGGTGAATACGAAAAGGGCAGCGATGCCGTGGCGGACGAGGCAGTGGCGAAGATCGATGTCATCAAAGCCTTTCTGCGTCAGGCGTCCGCCACACACGAGAGCATCGAGAAGACACGCCAACTCATGCGGGAAATCGTCGATGAAAGACCGTGACATGATCGCTCGATTGCGCGACCTCAGACGCCGCCGGGAAGAACGCGCGAAGGAAGGCGTGATCAGAAGGCACGCCGCCGCGCACCGGGCCACCAGGGAAGCTCAGGAGGCGGCCGCCGCCGTCACGCAGCACCTCCAGCGCACGGTTGACGCCGAAGATGCGGCGTTCGGTTCGCTTGTCGGACAACCGGTAAAGGCCGCCAGCCTGCATCGGCTCCAGGGACGGTTCGAAATCGCCGCCAGAAAAACCGCGCAGCTGCGTGAAAACGAGAGGATGGCCGGCGTCGCCGAGGAGCGTCGGAAAGTGGAGTTGTCGGCAGCGCGCAACGATCATCGTGCGAGCGTGAAGGCGGTGACAAAGCTGGATGGACTGCTGGAGCATCTGTCCAAACGCAGCGCGCGTCGTCGCCTGGCTCTTTCCGAGCTTGTCGAGGAGGAGGAACGCGGTCCGCGGCACTTGCCCGCGGAACGATAGCCCAATCCGTGATCGTGGATATGGATGTGGACATGGAAGTGTGATGCCTCAAGCCTTGGCGTCGGCAAAAACGAAAGCGCTGGGAAAACCGAAGAAACGCACTGCCGGACTGCCGGTCGTGGGCGAACGGCTGACGCTCGAATCCGTCCCGGCCGTGGACGTCGGGGCATTGAACGCCTTTTACCGCCGTCGCGCTCCCGCGCAGATCACCATCGCGGGGAAGGCAATGACGATCGCTGCGGTCTGGCCGGCGGCGAACCCCGCGGACCAGCGGCTGTGCACGATTGCGTTCACCGTCGCAGGCAAGGTCGCCAAATTGCGCCTGCCGCTTTCTCTGGTCGAACGAGCCTTCGCCAAGGCGGACGAGCTGGTCGACATGAAACGACTGGCGCCCATGCACGCCGCACTGCTGCTGGAATCCGCATTCGAAGAAGACCTCGAAAGGATCGAGGGCAAGCTGGGTGAGAGGATCGCGCTCACCTCGGTCGAACGAAGAGATACGGTCTCGGAGCAAATCTCGCTCGCTTTTGTCATGGCCGGCAACGACGAGACGATAGACTGCGTGCTGAACACGACGGACGCCGGCCTGGCGGTGCGGATCGGCCGCCTTCTCGACGAGATCGGCAAAACGAGGCCGCCGATTCCGGCCGAATTCCCGCTGTCGGTCTGCCTTCGGCGTGGCGCGCTGACGATCACCCTTGGCGAGCTTCAAAGCCTGCAGCCTGGCGATGTGGTGCTTTTCAGGGATGCGGAGGAAGAACGCATGGCGGCACTCATCATTGCCGAGCGCCTTTATGCGCCGGTGAGCTTGACTGCCGATGGGCCGCAATTGCTTGCCGCGCCGACCGCAATCGCCGGATCGAATTGGGAGTGGACCATGAACCAGAACACGCCGCCGCCAGCCGGCCAGACATTGGAAGAGTCGACTCTGGACGAGTTGCCGGTCGCGCTTGCCTTCGAGATCGGCCGCATGGCAATGCCTCTTGGGGACGTAAGACAGCTTGCGCCCGGCGCTATCGTTGCACTCACCGATGTAACGGAGCAGACCGTCGACATCATCGCCAACAGCAAGCGCGTCGGTCGTGGCGAGATCGTGCGGATTGGGGAAAACCTGGGCGTGCGGATCGTCCGTATGTTCGACAATGCTTGAGAATTCGCCCAACCTGCTTGGGATTCTGATCGCTGTCGGCTTCGTCGGATTGCTGCCGCTGGCAGTCGTCACGATGACGGGCTTCCTGAAAATTTCGGTGGTGCTGTTTCTCGTCCGCAATGCGCTTGGCGTCCAGCAGATGCCGCCCAATCTGGTGCTTTACGGCATAGCGCTCGTGCTCACGGTCTACGTCACCACGCCGATGCTGAGCGAGATGTCGGGCCGGCTTCAGGAAGGGCAGGTTCAGTTCCAGACGACGGACGACCTCGCCAGGGCAGCGCAACTGGTCAGGGAACCATTGCAGCGGCATCTCATGAAATTCACCCAGCCGCAAGAGCGGCAGTTCTTTCTTGACGGCACCACTCGCCTGTGGCCGGAACAAGCGCGGCAGAACCTCAAGGACGACGACCTCTCGATCCTTGTTCCGGCCTTTGTCGCATCCGAACTTACCCGTGCCTTCGAGATCGGCTTCCTGCTTTATCTCCCTTTCCTCATCATCGATATCGTTGTTGCGAATGTCCTGATGACGCTCGGCATGATCATGGTCTCGCCGGTTCTCATCTCGATCCCGCTGAAACTGTTCCTTTTCGTCGCCATTGATGGCTGGTCGCGGCTGATGCATGGCCTCATCCTGAGTTACGTCTGACACCGCTGGGGTTCGCATGAGCAATGACTTCATCCTGGCGAAGGTCCAAAGCGCGCTTCTGACGGTGCTGCTCGTGTCCAGTCCGGCGATCATCGCGGCGCTTGCCGTCGGCATCCTTGTCGGCCTTGCCCAGGCGCTGACGCAGATCCAGGACCAGTCGCTGCCGCAGACGATCAAGCTCGTCGTGATCCTGTTGGTCATCATCGTCTTCGGTCCGCTGCTTGGCCAGCAGATCGCGGAGCAGGCCTCGACGGCGCTGGACGAATTCCCCGTCGTCACGCGCTGAGGCGGGCGGATGCCGGTCGAACCACTCTTCGCCTCTGTCAAAGAGCTGCAGTTTTATCTTCTGGCCGGCGCTTTCGCGCTCGCACGCCTGACCGGTTTCATGCTCCTGATGCCGCTCTTTTCGCGTGTGCCGCTATCCGGGCTTCTGCGCAACGGCGTGGCTCTCGCGCTGGCGGTTCCGGTCTTCCCGATGATCGTGACCAAACTGACGACCACCGATATCGCGACAACGATGATCGTCCTGTACATTCTCAAGGAGGTCGTTGTCGGGGTGACGCTCGGGCTCGCAATGGGCATACCGTTCTGGGCGGCGGAAGCCGCTGGTGATATCCTGGACCTGCAGCGCGGTTCCACGATGGGGACCCTGATCGATCCGATGATGACCCATGAGACGAGTGCCACCGGCACTTTGCTGGCCGTCATCATGATTGCGATCTATCTGGCGGCCGGGGGCTTGCAGCTTTCCCTGACCAGCCTCTACGATAGCTACGGCCTCTGGCCGATCGACCAACTCCTGCCTGTGTTCAGCAAGGATGCAGCCGGGATATTTCTCGATCTCCTCACCCGCATCCTGGTGATGGCGCTGACCCTTGTGTTCCCAGTCGTCATCAGCATGCTCCTGTCCGACATTGTGCTGGCTTTCCTGGCGCGCGCCTCGCCGCACCTGAATGTTTTTGCCCTGTCGCTGGTCGTCAAGACGTTGGTGTTCAGCCTCGTCCTTGTCCTCTACGCGGCTTTCCTGCTCTTCTATATGAACCGGGACCTCGGCTTCCTACATGAAGCAGGTCGACGGATAGAAGCAATCGGCTGCCGCAGCTGTCAATGAGTACAAAAACTCCATGAGCAGATCCTAATAATAACAGAAGCCTCCATTGGTCGACCAATAAATACAATTTATCGACGAGGGAAGATTCTGATAATTTGACAAGCGGGCAACGCGTCGATGATCTTACGCGCTCTCGACGTGTCTCTGAACATACATATGCCCGGAAGCCATGGCTCGCCAGACCACTTCATTGTTCTATGACAATTTGCGACTGGTCGATGCAGATAGGCTGCGCAAACTGGTTAGAATGGGCGCTTATGAAGGATATACGGGAGGGCTTGCGCGCGGTAAGCTGCAGGCCAATATTGTGATTGTGCCCCGCAGTTTTGCCGGGGATTTCCATCGGTTTTGCGTCCGCAATCCGAAACCCTGTCCTTTGGTGGGCGTCACCCGTGCCGGCAGCCCGTTGCTCCCAGCCTTGGGCGATATCGATATTCGCACCGATGCACCCCAGTATAACATCTATTGCTTCGGGGAGATGATCCGTCGGAAAACCGACATCATCGACCTGTGGCGGGATGATTTCGCCGCTTTTGCGCTCGGCAGTTCGCTTACCGTCGAGGCGGCACTTGCCGAAAAGGGCGTGAAGCTCCGTCGCTTCGGCTTCGGAAAGACTTCCCCCAAGTTTAGAACCAGGATCGAGACGTTCCAGGTCGGACCGTTTGGTGGCGAAATGGTCGTCTCCATGCGCCCGATAAGACATTGCGACGTCGACAAGGTTCGCGCCCTGACCGCAGGTTTTCCGCATGCGCACGGCTCCCCCATCCATGTCGGGGAGCCGGCGACCATCGGGATACGAGATTTGATGGCTCCCGACTGGGGCGATGCGGTCGAACTCAGGGAAGGGGAGGTCCCTGTATTCTGGGCCAGCAGCCTGACCGCTCAAGACGCTCTTGCGCGTGCCGAACTCGCGATCTCGATCACGGTGTCGCCGGGCCATATGCTGATCACCGACGTAGATGCACAAGCCGGCGCGCGTCTCGGAGCCAGCTTGGCGCATACGGGCGTGCAAATGGACGGGTTTTGGACTCGCGACGATGCTCTGGACCCACAATGACTATTAATATTTGCAACGAAGAGCGGCCGCAATTGGAGCGGGTGACGGCACTTTTCGAGACGGTTTGGACGCGCCATCGAACGCCACAAGGTGGAAAAATCGCTGATTGGTCTCGATAGTCGGTAGGCGTTAGCGTAGTCCGGAGCGCTACGGCGTATTTTTCCGCACAAAAGACAACGATTTTCGGCATCTCGTTCACTACCGATTCTGCATCATCAACTGAAGTCTTCGATTGCGTAAGTCCGATACGTTCGGCAGTCTGCTCGTCTGGGCAGGATTTCAAAGCAATCTGAAGTTGTTGGCTCAATCTGTGGGCGATCGGCCAATTGATCTCGAACCAAATGGCGCCTGTCGTCTCAGGGCGCGGTGGCGTCCGAAACCAGAGCGGCGTGCCGAGGGACTGGAACGGCGGCCGGATTCCGCTCTGTCCTGGGCAGGGGACCAGCCGCCTGTCGGCGGTGCGCGTCGCGAAATCTTCCATTCGACCCTGGCTAGGCGTGGGGTGGGAGTTGGGACCCGCTAGCCTTTGCCCGCAGCCAGTCCGAGACGCGATAGTACCGTAACATCGCGGCGGGAGCGAACGACATGAAGAAGGGTGCCCGCCGGAGTGGTTCGAGCTTCAGCGACAGGTCTTTTTCAGGGACGCCCTTCGCCCATTCGCCGAGTATGCCGCCGAGCATGCTTCCGGTCGGCACGCCGCGACCGGACAGTCCTGTCAGTGCGACGACGCCCGGCGCGAGCTCATAGAATCGTGGGATGGTGCGCTGCTGCATATCCAGTTCGCCGAACCAGAAATATTCCCATCTCAACTCGCTGCTGAGCTGCGGATGGAGCCAGCGCAGCCGATCAGACATGAGGCGGTGTGTGAACGCCATGTCCCTTCCGCGACGGCCCATCGGGAACATCGAGGCGACGATGCGTCCCTCGGCATTGTACTTGTAGACAAAGATGTCGCCGCGGCCGTCATGCATCGTCGTGTTGCGCGGCAGGATGGTTTGGCGTTCGCTGGCCGTCAGCGGCTGGCTAGCGGCGACGAACACACTCTGGATCTTGTAAGTCTGGTCGAGGCCGGGCCATCCGTCGACGGTGTAGGCGCCAGTCGCAAAGATGACCTTATCGGCGACAACGGTTCCTTCGCCGGCGTGCACTGCCCAGGCACCATCCTGCCGCACGACGTCGCGGACCGGCGATCCCGTGTGGATTGCGCCACCTTCCTGCATGACGGCACCGGCCAGGCCTCTTGCGTATCTCAATGGATTGAGGTGACCAGCCTCGGAATGAAACCAGCCGCCATGATATCGCGGGCCGCCGGTGATTTCCTCGGTCGCCTGTCTGTCGAGCACCCGCGTCTTGGCGCCGACGGCATTATACTGCTGCGCCTTTACCTCGAGCTTGGCGATGGCGCCTGGCGTCAGCGCGCCCATGACGTAGCCATTCTGCTGCCATTCGCAATCGATGCCGTAACGCTCGATCATCCCTGCGACTTGTCCGTTGGCTCCTGTCTGCCGGGCGATCAGCCTTTCCGCCCACGGCTCGCCCAGCATGGCACGCAGTTCGGGCAGGCTGTAATGGGTGAAGGTTGGCGTACAGTGGCCGGCATTGCGCCCCGAGCCGCCGAACCCGATCTCCTGGGCTTCGAGCAGAACGACGTCAATGCCGTCACGGGCGAGATCGAGTGCGGTGGTCAACCCGGTGTATCCGCCGCCGATGATGCAGACGTCCGCCCGCCTGCGTCCTTGCAGTGGGCTGGTCTCTGGCGGCGGCGGCGCGGTCGCATACCAGAGCGAGACTTCAAACGGTGAAAACCTTGCCATTCCGGGCGGCTTCACAGCATGTCGCTTCGTGCGTCGAGCGCATCGCGCAACCCGTCGCCGATGAAGTTGAAACTGGTGACTGCCAGGGTGATGGCGGCACCGGGAACGATTGCCAACCACGGCGCGCTGTCGAGATACTGCTGGGCGCCGTTCAGCATGTTGCCCCAACTCGGCAGCGGAGGCTGGATGCCGTAGCCGAGGAAGCTGACATAGGCTTCCAGAAGGATGGCGCGGGCAACGGTAAGCGTGGCCGCGACGATGATCGGGCCGATCGCATTGGGCAGCAGTTCGCGAAACATGATGTGGCTGTTGCTGAGCCCGAGCATGCGGGCGGCGACCACGAAGTCGCGTTCGCGCAGCGATCGCACTTCCGCCTCGACGATGCGCGCGATTTCCATCCAGCTCGTTGCCGCGATGATCAGAGTGATCATGATCGGGCTCGGCTTGATGAAGGCCGCCATCGCCAGCAGTAGGAAGATGTTGGGAAAGGACAGCATCGCGTCGACGAAACGCATCAGCACCGTGCCGATGCGGCCGCCGAAGAAGCCGGCAGCGATCCCGAGCACGGTTCCAAAGACCGTGCTGATGACCATCGCAGCGAAGCCGACCAGGAGCGAAATGCGTCCGGCCATGAAGAGGCGCGCCGCGATGTCGCGGCCGAGCGGATCGGTGCCGAAGAAATGATAGCCCGTGAACGGCGGCGAGAACCGGCCACGCAGATCGATGTAGAGATCGTCAAAGGGCAGCAGCAAGGGGCCGAGGACGCAGGCCAGCACCAGAACGACGATCATCACCAGGCCGAACATCGCCAGTCGGTGACGGGCAAATCGGCGCACGGAGCGGCTTTGCCACCAGCGGTGCCTGGCGTGGGTGGGGATGAGGAAATCCGACTGGGTCATCTCTTCGTCCTCAGCTCAATCGAATGCGCGGATCGACGAATGCGACGGTGAGGTCCGCGGCCAGATTGCCGACCAGGACAAGGACCGCGGACATCATCAGCAGACCCATCACGACGGGGTAGTCGCTGTAACCGAGGCTATCGAGGAACAGCCGTCCCATGCCGGGCCAGGTAAAGACCGTTTCCGTCACCAGCGCCCCACCCAGTATTGTTGGCAGTTGCAGCCCCAGCAGGGTGATCATCGGCAGCAGGGCGTTTCCGAGGATGTGGCGGATCAATACGCGCCGGGAACTCAGCCCCTTGGCCCGGGCCGTTCGGACAAAATCCTGACTGATGACGTCGAGCGTGGCGGTGCGCATGTAGCGGCTCCACACGGCGACATTGACCAGCGCAAGAACGATGCTCGGCATGATGAGATGGATCGCGTAGTCGCCGAGCGAGCCATTGCCGATCGTGTACATGTTGCCGGCCGGCAGCCATCTGAGCCGCAGCGAGAATATGTAGATCGCGATCAACCCAAACCAGAAGGTCGGGATCGACAATGCCACCATCGCGCCGACCGTCGCTGCGTAGTCGAAGATCGAGTATCGTCTAAGCGCGCCCAGGACACCTATCCACGTGCCTACAAAGATGGCGATCGCGGTCGATACGCCCATCAGCAGCAATGTCGCGACAAGGTGCTCCCAGATGATATCAAGCACGGGCCTGCCGTCCCGGTAGGAATGACCCCAGTCACCGCGAAGCAGGTGGCTCAGCCAGTCGAGGTACTGGATGGGAAGAGGGCGATTGAGTCCCATTTGCGTGGCGATCCGGTCAAGATCGGCCTGCGTCATTCCTGGCGTGAGAGTGAATTGCGAGAGCGGTCCGCCCGGAGCCAGGTTCAGGACGGCAAAGCCGATCACCGAGACCAGCAGGAGCAGGACGAGACTTTGCCAGAAGCGTCCCAGCAGATAGCGAAGCATGCCGGTTGTCTCCGTTTTGGTGTCCGTCGGATACAGTCGCGCCAGAGGCGCCTTGTCGGCTATGCAGGCCGAGCCGGTCATCACCGGCCCGGCCTCGTTTGCGCGGGCTATGCCCAGTGCCAGGTGGCCACGTCCCAGGAGTCGATGCGTACATTGATGTTCGGCTCGACGCCTTCGACACCGGACTTGTGTCCGCGCACCGTCGCGTATTGGAACATCGGCAGGAATGGCAGGTCGTTGCGTACGGTCTCCTGGATCTTCAGGTAGGCTTGCTTGCGTTTCTCCGGCACGAATTCGACACCGCCAGATCCGAGCAGCTTGTCTACCTCCGGGCTGGCATACTGCCAGGTGTTCTGGCCGGCGCCACCCTTGGCCGGAATCGACTTCGAGCTGAGATAGTCCGACGTGTCGGGATCGGAGCCCGTCAGGAAGTTAATGCCGACGACGACGGAATCGAATTCCGACTTCATCCAGTAGTCGCCCCACATCACGGCTGGCGGCAGGTTGGAGATCATCACCTCGACGCCGATGTCGCGATACGATTGCTGGATGAACTGCTGCGCCTGTTCGCGGATGTGATTGCCCGCCGTGGTCGAGTTCTTGAACGAGAGGCGGACACCGTCCTTGACGCGGATGCCGTCCGCTCCGGGGACCCACCCCGCGTCGTCTAGCAGTTTCTTTGCCTTGTCCACGTCGTATTCCTGCTTCGGCAAATCCGGATTGTAGTAGAAGGACTGCTGCGGCATGTAGGTTTCGGTCGGGGCCGGCAGCCCGTAGTAGAGGGCGTCGATGATCGTTTTCTTGTCCAGCGCATGATACAGCGCCTGGCGAACGGCGAGTTCCTTGAACTGCGGGCGCTCCATGTTGAAGCTGAGCGACTCGACCGTGGCGGCGGGAATGACGGCGACCGACGTTCCGCCCAATGCCTTGGCTTCCTCATAGTGGTCGGCTGTGATCCACTGTAGTCCGATGACGTCGATATCACCGGTCTTGAACTGGGTGTAGAGAACGGTCAGATCCGGAATGTACTTGTAGATCAGGCTCTTCAGGTAGGGGCCGTCGGCGAAGTAGTCGGTGTTGGCGGCCAGTTCGATATGGTCGCCGGCCATGCGTTCCACCCATTTGAACGGGCCAGTGCCGATCGGGGCATTGTTGAACGGCGCGGTGTTCTTGTCCTCCGCCGCACCGAGCACATGTTTGGGAACGATGAAGGTCGCGGCCAGGATCGACGGGTAGGGCGCGTAAGGCTCCTTCATCTTCCACTTGATCTCGGTTGGCGAGACGACAGTCAGGTCCTGGACAAGTTCGTGGCCGGCGCGTCGCCAGCTGCGAAACTTCGGGTCGACCAGCAGTTCGAGCGTGAACTTAACGTCCTCGGCGGTGAACGGCTGTCCGTCATGCCACTTCACGTCGTCGCGCAGCTTGACGTGCCACTCGAGCCCGTCGGCCGAGATGCCGCCGTTTTCGACGGTAGGCACCTCCTTGGCGAGCGCGGGGAAGAAATTGCCCTTGGGATCGACACCAAACAGCGGATCGAAGACGCTGAAGTGAATGCCCTCGTCGACCTCGATATGGGGCAAATGCGGGTTGAAGACGGTGGGCTCCTGGGAAAACCCGACGATCACCTGTCCCTTGGGTTCGCTCGGCGGGGTTGCCGCAAGGGCCCTGCCTGCTCCCGTCAGATTGGGCATGGTGAGGCCGGCGGCACCGGCGATTGCCATTCCAAGCGCCTGACGACGCGTCGGTCGAAAGATTATGCTGCTGCTGCTGCTCTTGTCTGACATTGGAGGCTCCTTTTCATAGTGTTCCACTTTCGCTGTGTCACGCTCTCTTGTCGGAGCGCTTATAATCCAGTGATCGGAGCGACCTTCGATCCGTCCGAGAACCGCGACCACCGGAAGTCCTTGGGATCGACGATCGGCGGCCGTCCGGTGACGATATCGGCCATCAGCCTGCCTGCCGCGGGGCCGATGCCGAAACCATGGCCCGAGAAACCGGTCGCCACATGGAAGCCGGGAACGCTGTCGACGGCCGAAATGACGGGAATGGCGTCGGGCGTGACGTCGATATAGCCGGCCCAGCGCTGCGCCACCTGTGCCTTTTCCAGAACCGGAAATGCTATGCGGGCATTTGCAAGGACGCGCTCCGAGCTTTTCTTGGAAGGCTTTGGATCGAGCACGCGGCAGTATTCGAAGGGGCTCGCCTCATCCATCGCCCAGCGGGTCGGCATCCTTGCCTCGTCTAGGAAACGACCGCCCAGGCGGAATTGCAGCGATCGCCACTCTGTCTTCCAGGCCGGAAGAAAATCGCGCGCATAGCGAAAGGAGTTCGGCACGATGTCGACGACATTGCTCATGCTGGAGGCGACGGTGTAGCCACCGTCCTGGCGCTTGCGTATGGCGAAGTTGTTTGCCCACACGGCCTGGTCCGGCCCGTTCTCGACCGGCGTCGTGCGAAGAACCGTGTTCATGACCTTCAACTGCGGCAGGTTGAGACCAAGCGTTCCGCAAAACAGGTTCGACCAGACCCCTCCGGCAAGGACGACCGCCTTGCAGGCAATGAAGCCGCGTTCGGTCACGACGCCCGAGACGGCGCCGTTCGTCGTCTCCACGCCGCGCACGGCGCATTCCGTCAGTATGGCGGCGCCGCGGTCGCGTGCGGCTTCGGCAATTGCAGGCGCGGCCTTCTGGGGCTCGGCGCGACCGTCGGCGGGCGTGTAGAGCGCCCCTTTGACGTCGAGATTGGAGCCGGGGAGGAGGTCACGCAGTTCACCCGCGCCGATCATTCGCGACTCGAACTGATAGCCTTCGAGATGGCGTCCCCAGCGCTCGTGCTGTTCGTATTCCTTGTCGTCCGCGCATGTGAACACAATTCCGGCCCGGGCATAGCCAGTGTCTCGTCCGGTCCGTTCGGAGAGCCTCGCCCATATGCGCAAGGCCTCCGCCATCAGCGGAACCTCGCGTGGATCCCGCCGGGAAATGCGAACCCAGCCCCAGTTGCGGCTGGACTGTTCCTGTCCGATCTCGCCCTTCTCGCACAGGGCGACCCGCAAGCCTGTCTCGGCCAGTTCAAGTGCCGTCGCGGTGCCGATGATGCCGCCGCCGACGACGACACAGTCGACCTCCTTTGGCAGCTCGGTATCTCCATGGACGGGGACGACGAACGGTCCGGGCATGCTCAGTAGGACTCCTCGAGCTGGCAATTGATGGAAAATTCCGCGACGCTCGCATGATCGGGCAGATCGAGAAGCAAGCCGATGATCCGTGCGAGGTCGTCCGGATCGGTCATCAGCGCATCGGAGCGATCGGTGACGCCGCGGGCCATGTCGGTGGCGACGAAACCGGGACAGACGGCCGTGGCCCGAATTCCGAGGTCCCACCCCGCCTGCCGGATGCCGTGGGACAGCGCGACTGCGGCAAATTTGGAGATCGAGTAGGAGCCCGCGGTCACGGACTTGACCCGCTTGCCAGACAATGAGGCCAGTATGATCACCCGGCCCGCGGGGCTCGCCGCAAGCGACGCCCATGACGCGCGCACCAGACGGCGCGGAGCCTTGACGTTGATCTCGAACATCAGATCGAGATCCGCGTCGTCGATGTCGATGACCGACTTCGGAATCATGATGCCGGCGCTGGCGACAACCGCGTCGATCCGGTTGAAGGCATCAATGGTGCCGTCGACCCACGTCTGTTCACTGCCGGCTTCCGCGGCATCGTACGGGAACAGGCGGACGCGTTCGCTATCGGCCCAGTCGGGCTGCACCGATTCGCGCATGCCCAGCGACAATGTCCAGCCCGTCTCGAACAGGTGCCGGGCGCAAGCCGCACCGATGCCGCGGCTGGCACCGGACACGAGTGCCACACGCTGGCCGGTTCGGATTCCTGCGGGTTTCCTCATTGGTCGAGTCCCGCGGTGCGGCGGTAGACACGCCGCAATATGTCCAGCAGACGCTTCTGGTCTTTCTCGGGCACATCGGCGAAGAAATCGCTGGATTGCTTGGTGGCGATCTTGCGCACCTTGCGGGCGAGGTCTGCCCCCTTTTGGGTGATGTGGAGCTCCTGTGCGCGTCCATCGTCCGGTGCAGCCTGACGCGTGATCAGTTCGTGATCGATCATCTGGTCGACCAGCCTGCCCATGGCGGAGCGATCGCGCATGATGAGCTGCGCGATGACCGAGGGCCGTATTCCTGGATGGCTGTCGACAAGGAGCAGTGTGGTGATCTTGCCCGTTCCCCGGGCAACATCGAGACCTTCCAGCCGGTCATCAAGATCGCGTGAAAGCGCTATGTTGATGCTGCGGATATAGAAGCTCAACGTGTCTTCGAGGACATCCAGCCCGACCGTCTCGACAGGATAAGGCGGACCTTTGTTCTTCTTCACCGGCATCGAACACTCTCCAGAGGCTGTCGTGGACAGCCTTCATCGAGATCGCCGCAGCCCCATCCGGGGTTGTCGAGGGCTTCCAGGGTATGATTGAGCGAGTAGTGGATAAATGCAACTACTTTTAGTGGACAAACGCAACTATTCTACTCAGCAGGAGACCGGCGCGGCACGCATCGGCAGCCTGATCAAGGAGCAGACATGCGGCCGCGCCTTTGTCGGCATGGTCATTTATTGTTCAGGGGAGGAGAGCTTCAGGGTGGCCGCGGCTCAAGCAGCCGGGATCCATTCCTTGCCGGGAATGGCGGAGATCAGTTGCCTCGTATAGGGGTGATGTGGCGACCGGAATATCTGCGACGGCGGGCCACACTCCACGACTTCGCCGCGGTTCATCACCAGAATTTCGTCGCAGATCCGGCTTGCCACCCGCAGGTCGTGAGTGATGAAGATCATGGCGATCTTCATTTCTTCCTGGATGCTCGCCAGCAGATCGAGGATCTGCGCCTGGATGGAGACATCAAGAGCCGAGACCGCTTCGTCGGCGACCAGGACCTTGGGGTCCATCATCAGGGCTCGTGCGATGCCGATCCGCTGACGCTGGCCGCCAGAGAATTCGTGCGGAAAGCGGTCGTAGGCACCCTCGTCGAGGCCGACCAGACGCAGCAGCCGCAGCGCCTTCGCGCGCGCTTCCGGAGCGGACAGGCCGTGCGCCATCGGGCCGACGGTGAGGATCTTGGCGATCGTCTGGCGCGGATTGAGCGAGGCGAACGGATCCTGGAAGATCATCTGGATGTGCGGCCGCATCGGTCGGAACTCGGAGTCCGAAAGCGCCGCGATATCCTTGCCGTCGAACAGGATGCTGCCTCCGTCGCTGTTCAGGAGTTTCAGCAGGACGCGGCCCAGCGACGATTTCCCCGAGCCGGACTCGCCGACGATGCCGAGCGTTCTGCCCTGCCGAACCTCGAAGCTGACCTGCTTGACGGCATGCACGATGCGGGACCTCGAGAAGAAGCCGATGCCCGGGCTATATGTCTTGTCGAGTTTCTGCACCGCCAGCGCGATCGGAGTATCCTCGCGCGCCTTCGTTTCGCTCTCGATCATATGCGGGACGGCGGCGATCAGCCGCCTGGTGTAGGGATGGCTTGGATTGCCCAGCACGTCGGCGGCGGCGCCTTGTTCGACCATCGCGCCTTTCTCCATGACGATGACGCGATCGGCGATTTCCGCGACGACGCCAAAATCGTGCGTGATGAACATGACGCTCATGTTCTTTTCGCGCTGCAGCCGCCGGATCAGGGCAAGTATCTGCGCCTGGGTGGTGACGTCGAGAGCGGTGGTCGGCTCGTCGGCGATCAAAAGATCAGGCTTGAGCGCCAGCGCCATGGCGATCATGACGCGCTGGCGTTGCCCGCCAGAGAGCTGGAACGGATACTGGTGGCGCAAGACCGCCGGTTCCGGCAGGCCGACTTCGCCAAGCAGGTCGACAACCGCCTTGGCGCGGGTCGCCGAGGTGCCGGACCGGTGTGCTTCCATGACCTCCGCCACCTGTTGGCCGACAGTCATCAGCGGATTGAGCGCGGAAAGCGGATCCTGGAAGATGATGGAGACCGAACGGCCACGCAGACTGCGCATCACGTCTTCCCCGGCGCTGGCGAGATCGTGACCCTTGAAGCGGATGCTTCCCTGCGCGATCCGCACCGAAGACGGCAGCAGGCCCATGATCGCGTTTGCGGTGACGGACTTGCCGGAGCCGGATTCGCCGACGATGCAGAGCATCTCACCCTTCCGCATGTCGAAGGAAATGTTTTCGACGGCGTTCTCCCGCTCCATGTTGTTTGGCAGGCGGACGGTCAGATTTCGAACAGAGAGAACAGTTTGCTCGCTCGGCTCGTGGGTGGTCATTTCGCTCGGCGGCATTGCTTGGCCCTTCAAAGTCCAATGATCTGACAGCATACTAGCCGCACGTCCTGCCATCAGCGCAAGCCCCGACGACTATTTCATTCGTCGACTAGCCGACGAACCATTGGCGCCTGAAGTCGCGTGGTAAGCGGTCCCTAACTGGACCATGCCAACCACCAGTGCGCGAAATCAGTATCGTCGGCCTATGATTTTATCAAGAAGGGCGATCCTGGATGCGGTTCCAGGCATGCATGCGGTTGGCGACCTGCACTGCGATCGGATGGAACGGAACTGGCTTCATGTTCGTAACCGGCAGCGGCATCTGCTCGTCCGTGCGCCGACCGCTGACCAGCGACCGATTTCCTGGCCAAGTGACAGCGATATAGCGACGCCGCGGCCGGAATAGATGCCCCTAAAGACGAGACCGGCGCCAAGGGGTACAGGCGCGGCCGGCGGTCGGGCACCACGGCGAAAGTCCCGTGCACCTGCGGCTGGAGTAAACGCTTTACAGCCCGGTTTGGTACCGCTACCGTTTCCACGTCGCGTGAGCAGGGGAGGGGAGCCTGGGGCTGTCGCGGACCAGACACGAAGCGGTTTCCTTCGACGACGTCGCAGGAAGCATTCGGGAGGAAATCGATGGCGTCTGTCGCAATTGGCGAAGTCTACAAATCATTCGGGTCCGTCGAGATTCTACACGGCGTCAGCGTCGATATAAAAGACGGCGAATTCGTCACGCTGGTCGGGCCCTCGGGCTGCGGAAAATCGACTCTTCTCAGAATGATTGCCGGCCTGGAAAAGATTTCACGCGGCCAGATCGCGATTGGCGAACGTGTCGTCAACAACGTTGCGCCCAAGGAACGCGACGTCGCTATGGTCTTCCAGAATTATGCGCTCTACCCGCACATGACAGTCGCCGAGAACATGGCGTTCTCGCTGATGCTCAAAGGGGTCTCCAAGACAGAAAGCGATGCCGGCGTTCGCCGGGCGGCCGAAATCCTCGGGCTTATGCCGCTGCTGTCGCGCTATCCTCGCCAGCTTTCCGGTGGCCAGCGCCAGCGCGTCGCCATGGGCCGGGCGATCGTGCGCGATCCGCAGGTTTTCCTCTTCGACGAGCCGCTGTCCAATCTCGACGCCAAACTCAGGGTGCAGATGCGCGCCGAGATCAAGGAACTGCATCAGCGCCTGAAGACCACGACGGTCTATGTCACGCACGACCAGATCGAGGCCATGACCATGGCCGACAAGATTGTCGTCATGCATGACGGCGTCGTCGAGCAGATCGGACCGCCGCTGGAACTCTACGACAGGCCGAACAACCTCTTTGTCGCCAGCTTTATCGGCTCGCCCGCAATGAACCTGCTCAAGGGCGAAATCGCAACCGACGGCCCGCCGTCCTTTCGCGGCGCCGGCGGCATTTCGGTGCCGCTCGCCGCGCCACTTCCCATCGGCAGCGGCGGGCCAGTGGTTCTGGGAATACGGCCCGAGCATTTGCGGCTGTCCGACCAAGGCATTCCCGTCACCGTCGTGGTGGTCGAACCGACCGGGTCGGAGGTGCAGCTCATCGGCCGCACTTCCGGGGGTGACGAGATCGTCGCCAATTTTCGAGAGCGCCATTCTTTCACGCCTGGCGAAACCATCCAGCTCGCCGCCGAGCCGGGACTCATTCACCTTTTCAACGGCGAGACCGGGCAACGATTGGAAACGCGCAGCAGGCAATAAGGACCACTACGAGGAATCGACAGGAGGAGACAAGCATGAGGTTCACCAGACGCGACGTAATCCGCACCACCGCCGCCGCGGCGGCGGGCGCCTTGGGAAGCCGGTTCATCAGCTCGCCCGCCTATGCCCAGGAGGAACCGAAATACAAACCCGAGGACGGCGCCAAGCTTAGGCTGCTGCGCTGGTCACCCTTCGTCCAGGGCGACGAGGACCAATGGCTGGCCAACACCAAGCGATTCACCGAAGCGACCGGTGTCCAGGTCCGCGTCGACAAGGAAAGCTGGGAGGACATTCGCCCCAAGGCAGCAGTCGCCGCCAATGTCGGGTCCGGCCCCGACCTGATGTTCGTCTGGTTCGACGATCCACACCAATATCCCGACAAGCTGCACGACGTGACCGAGCTGGGCGAATATCTCGGGTCGAAGTACGGCGGCTGGCATGACGGGCCAAAGCAGTACGCGACCCGGGAAGGAAAATTCATCGGCCTGCCGCTGGCCACCATCGGCAATGCAATCGTCTATCGCGAGAGCTGGGTCAAGGAAGCTGGCTTCTCGGAATTTCCGAAAGACACGAAAGGCTTCCTCGAGCTTTGCAAAGCGCTGCAGGCGAAGGGACATCCGGCCGGTTTCACGCATGGCCATGGCGTCGGCGACGGCAACAATTACGCGCACTGGCTGCTTTGGAGCCACGGCGGCCAGATGGTCGACGAGAGCGGCAAGGTGACGATCAACAGCCCCGAGACCCTGAAGGCGATCGAATACGCCCAGCAGCTATACAAAACTTTCATTCCCGGCACCGAGAGCTGGCTCGACGTCAACAACAACCGAGCCTACTTGGCCGGCGAACTGAGCGTGATCGCCAATGGCATTTCCGCCTACAACACGGCCAAGATCAACAAGGACAAGGATCCGAAACTGACCGAAATCGCCAAGGACACGCGCACGACCAACCTACCGATCGGACCCATCGGGAAATCCGTCGAGCTGTTCCAGGTGACCACCGCCGTCATCTTTGACTACACGCCTTACCCGAACGCGGCTAAAGCCTATCTGCAGTTCATGTTCGAGGACCCGCAAATGTCGGACTGGATCACCTCCTCGGCAGGCTATTGCTGCCAGACGCTCAAGGCGTTCGATAACAATCCTGTGTGGACGGCCGACCCCAACAACGCTGCCTACGCGAAAGCCTCGGCGACGCTGCGACCTAACGGTTATGCCGGGCCGCTAGGCTATGCCTCGGCGGCAACCATGGCCGACTATGTGCTAGTCGATATGTTCGCCAAGGCCGTGACCGGCCAGGCGACGCCGCAAGAGGCGATGGAAGAGGCCGAGAAGCGCGCAAACCGCTACTATCGCGTTTGAGCCGGGCTCAGCCGGGCGGCAGGGCTGTCTGGCTGGCTTCGGACTGCGTCAAGGCTGTTCCGGCCGATCAATAAGACCTCAACAGGAGCCGACCCCATGGCCGTGCCGTCAGCTGCCATTCAGCCGCGTTCTTCGAACCTGTCGCGGATTCTATCGCGCTGGGCCGAAAGCCGGAACGCGCTTGGCTTCGGCTTCATGCTGCCGGCGGCGGCACTACTGCTTGTCTTCCTGACCTATCCGCTCGGCCTCGGCGTCTGGCTTGGCTTCACCGATGCCCGCATCGGCCGCCCCGGCATCTTCATTGGCCTCGAGAACTACGAGTATCTTTGGAGCGACGCCGTCTTCTGGCTCTCCGTCTTCAACACCTTGCTCTACACGATCAGCGCCTCGATCCTGAAATTCGCGCTTGGCCTCTGGTTGGCGCTCATTCTCAATCAAAACCTGCCCTTCAAATCGTTCTTCCGCGCGATCGTCCTGCTGCCGTGGGTAGTGCCGACGGTGCTGTCGGCCATCGCCTTCTGGTGGATCTACGATGCGCAGTTCTCGATCCTATCATGGGCCCTGCAGCAGATGGGCCTTATCGACCATCGCATCAATTTCCTCGGCGATCCGACGAACGCGCGGGCGTCGGTCATCGCCGCTAATGTTTGGCGCGGCATTCCGTTCGTGGCGATCACACTGCTTGCAGGCCTGCAGACGATTCCGCAGTCGCTCTACGAGGCCGCGACGCTTGACGGTGCCAACCGTTGGCAATTGTTCCGCTACGTGACGTTGCCGTTGCTTACACCCATCATCGCCATCACCATGACGTTTTCGGTGCTCTTCACCTTCACCGATTTCCAGCTGATTTATGTGCTGACCCGCGGCGGGCCGGTTAACGCCACCCATTTGATGGCGACGCTGTCGTTCCAGCGAGGCATCTCCGGAGGCCAGCTTGGCGAGGGCGCCGCGATCGCGGTGGCCATGATTCCATTCCTGCTTGCGGCGATCCTGTTCAGCTATTTCGGCCTGCAGCGCCGCAAATGGCAGCAGGGCGGCGGAGACTGACATGGCCGCGATCGAAAGCAACCGTCCGGACACAGACGAGGGCGGCATGGGTTATCTTCAGAGCCTGCCCCGGCGCGTAGTGACCGTCTATCTGCCGCTGCTGGTATTCGTCATCGTGCTGTTGTTCCCGTTCTACTGGATGACGATCACGGCGGTGAAACCCAATCTCGAGATGACGGATTATGCGAATTTCAACCCGTTCTGGGTAGTGCATCCGACATTGGAGCATATACGCTATCTTCTCTTCGAGACGTCCTACCCCGGCTGGCTGCTCAACACGATCATCATCTCAACTGCCGCCACGTTCCTGTCGCTGCTTGCTTCGGTGTTTGCGGCCTATGCGATCGAACGCTTGAGGTTTTCCGGGGCGCGCCAGGTTGGTCTGGCGGTCTTCCTGGCCTATCTCGTGCCGCCCTCAATCCTGTTCATTCCATTGTCGGTAATGGTGTTCAACCTCGGCCTTTACGACACGCCGTTCGCTCTGATCCTTACCTACCCGACCTTCCTCATACCGTTCTGCACATGGCTGTTGATGGGTTACTTCCGCTCGATCCCGTTCGAACTGGAAGAATGCGCGCTGATCGACGGAGCGAGCCGCTGGCAGATCCTCACCAAGATCGTGCTGCCGCTGTCGGTGCCGGGCCTGATTTCCGCGGGCATCTTCGCATTCACCCTGTCGTGGAACGAATTCATCTACGCCTTGACCTTCATCCAGTCGTCCGAAAACAAAACCGTCCCGGTCGGCGTGCTTACCGAGCTCGTGCGCTCGGACGTCTATGAATGGGGAGCGCTGATGGCAGGCGCACTGATCGGCTCTCTGCCGGTGGTGGTGCTTTATTCATTCTTTGTCGAACACTACGTCTCCTCGATGACAGGGGCAGTGAAGGAGTGAGGCTTTGCCACGGTCGCCTTCCGAAGCCGCCCCGTAGAAACACCGCAGGCTTGGTATCCTTTTCAACGAACCTACTCGGCCTCGTGCTAAGTCCTGTCGAGATTTAGGAATCGGCTTTTGGCTTGTTTGTGATTCAGGCTGAATGGGACGATTTGTGCTGACTGACGCCAAATGGGTAAGATGGAACCGCCTTGCGTGACCTTCCAGCCTTTTTTGAAAATTGGACACCGTCTTTCAAGCGATGCCGGGATTGAATCCCATTACTGCGGGTTTTCGAAGCCAGTCGGGACCAGCCAGACGGGGAGTCCGGTCGAGGTCACCGCCACGGAATGACCAGGGACGGCATGACCGAGCAAGATTTGCGCGCCCACGCGGCCCCAAACGCGAACGGCGATAGGCGATATATTCAGGGGCACCGCCGATACCGAAGGAATGACCGGCGCTATCGTCGCTGTCATCGAAAAGGAGCCTGGGAATGTCCTCGCATATGATCGCTGTCATCGGTGGTGACGGTATTGGACCGGAGGTCGTCGAGGCCGGGGTGAAGGTGCTAGAAGCCTTGACTGTTGCCGAACCAGGTCTTGCCTTCGATTTCAAGCGCTTCGACTGGGGTTCTGATTACTATCGCGGCAACGGCCGCATGATGCCGCGCGATGGCCTTGACCAGATTAAGGCCTTCGATGCGATCTATTTCGGCTCGGTCGGCGACCCTAATCTCCCCGACGATATCACGCTTTGGGGTCTGCGCCTGGCCATCTGCCAGGGGTTCGACCAGTACGCCAATGTGCGGCCGACGCGCCTCCTGCCTGGACTGACCGGTCCGCTGCGGCCCGAACTCGGCAAGCGGATAGACTGGGTGATCGTCCGCGAAAACAGCGAGGGCGAATATGCTGGCGTCGGCGGTCGCGTCCATCGCGGCCTGCCGATCGAGGTTGGCATGGATGTCGCTGTCTTTACCCGCACCGGCATCGAACGAATCGCCCGGTTTGCCTGCGACCTTGCCTCGTCACGGACCCGAAAGCTGCTGACAGTGGTGACAAAGTCGAATGCACAGCGCCATGGCATGGTGCTCTGGGACGAAGTCGTTCGCGAGGTGGTTCGCGACTACCCCAGTCTGACTGTCGATTGGATGCTAGTCGACGCCATGACCCAGCGAATGGTCAACAAGCCCGACAGTATCGACACGGTTTTAGCGACCAACCTCCATGCCGACATCCTTTCCGATCTGGCTGCTGCGCTTGGCGGTTCTCTTGGCGTTGGCGCGACGTCGAACATCGATCCGTCTCGCAGGCATCCGTCCATGTTCGAGCCCATCCACGGTTCGGCCTTCGATATCGCCGGCAGGGGCATTGCAAATCCTATTGGATCGTTCTGGACGGCAAGCCTGATGCTCGACCATCTCGGGGAGGTGGCTGCAGCACGTCGCCTTATGGTGGCGATCGAGATCGTCACCGACCGTGGAGAGTTTCTTAGCCCGGATCTTGGTGGTGCTGCGAGCACGGCAGCGGTCACGGCCGCCGTGATCGAGGCACTTCGCTCCAACTAGCACTACTTTGGCAGATTTTTAAAAATGGGGCGGGCCGGATGATGCGCTGGCAACAGGAATTACCCAGAACAGAAAAATCTAGCATCGGTCCGGTCTGAAGCTCATTCGCGCAAGCGACAACGCAATTCGCTGAGCATCCAAAGTTTGTTGCCGGGCCTGCGAAAGCCATAGCATGCGATGCTCCCACGACACCCCTCTCATTGCGGACCTCGCGGCGACAGTGATTTCGTATCCCCCGCAGCGAGGCGACGCGATCGAACTGGCATCATGGCCGTCGCTGGGCGTGAAGCTGTTGGCACAAGCCGCCCACCTTCACCATGCTGACGACCGATCCCGGGCGGGATGTCGCGCCATATCACAACCGACAGGTGGTCGTCCTTCAGCCGGAGAATTGGGCTGCCTGGATCAATTTAACAAAGCCTGACGCCGAGCTCTCGCGCCCGCTTCCATCCGGATCGCTTTCGGTGGAGAAAGTTCGCCCCGAAAGTTCGTGATTTAGCTGCGTAATCTCCGGCACGCTGAGGGGACCGAGATCGAGAACCGGCGTGTATTCGCCGGTGCGGCGCCAGACGTCCCGAACCTTTCCATTCTCTCGATCCCGTTTCGGATAGAATATCTGCCCCTCGAAGTGATCAAGGAACGCCTTTGCAGACGCGGCATCACTGAAACAATGGAGCCGAAAGGTTTCATATTCTCCGTTCGGCCATATCGCCTGCACCTGCCGCGTTTGGTGCTTAAGTCCTCGTTCCTGGCAGAACTTCGCGATCATGGTGAAGTTCCGGTCGGTGCAGAGGTCATCTGGCAGCGCAACCTGGTGTGGCCGTCGCTACGGATGAATAGCACGCTGCCTGGCCGGTGGCCGCAGTTCGCGGCGTCCTCAACGTGATCTCCGACTCGGGGTTCGCGAGATGACGTGAGGAGACGAGGTCCAGTAGCCCGATCCGGGGTAGGAACCTGATACTGTTTGCAGATGGCGGCCAACGCCGTGCCGAAAATTCCGAGCTCAGGGGCGGCTTTGCCAAGCGACTCGCCGGTTTCTGGAGATTTCCCTCCCAAATCCAGACTGCTTTTTATGCGACGGCTTGAGCAAAAAAAAGACGAACATCGAAAGCGCCCTTGCCGTCAGTTCCATGTGACATGAATTGCCATCAACGCGCTTTCATGCTTGCTGGGTCGATGTCTCGTCCTCGCTTGCTGCCCGAAAAGGATTTTCCGACCTATGCGTACCTGCCTGGCAAACATCCGCATCCGGTACGTGATCCCTTGGGCCATAGCTACCGAAACGAGCCCGTGACCATCGCCCTTGCGGAATCACTAGGCTCGGATGTCTTTCGATGGGGAATCGACCTTTTCAACCACGGCTATTACTGGGAAGCGCATGAGGCTTGGGAGCCTCTTTGGCACGCTGCGAAACGAAGCACGCAGCACCGCCTGTTCTTCAAAGGACTGATCCTGCTGGCCGCAGCCGGTGTGAAAATCCGCGAGGGAAAGCAGGTCGCTGCCGTGTGCCATGCAACAAGAGCTGCCGCGCTTTTTCGTCAGGTGGTGACGGTGCCGAGCCGGCTTCGAGAACTGGATGAGGCATCGTCAGGCTCCTTGTTGAAGAAGCCTGTGATGCTCTGCCCCTGCCGAACCCCGCTCAACGCGAGTGCGACGACCGGTTCTTGATCTCTACCTCAACCGCAGGCGCCTTCCCGCGCAGCGGGTTCCTTCCTCGGGGACTTTCGTATGCCTGCCGGCGCCCGAAACTCTTCACGATTGCGGACCGTCTGCTTCCGGCCCCACTGCAGCATTTTCCACTTTGAGGCGAAATAATTCTCGACTATGGTCCGTCAGGCTTACGGCATGGGGGATTGCCGATGGTTTTATCACGCAGGGGTGTCGTGCTCGGCGGCCTGGCGCTGGTCGCGGTCGGTGCAACCGGCAATATTGTTCAAGCCGCGACGGCAAAATCCTTTTACGCCGGTACCGCCAGCGACAACAATTTTGTCTATCGCAAGACCAACTTCGCCAAGATCGACAAGAGATGGCATCGCCAGATCGTCAAGTATTTCAGCAGCGAGCCG